>JBILPY010000348.1:0-5046 GCA_044373575.1 Prosthecobacter sp.
CCCCACAAATGCACAACCCGGCGTTACAAGCCTGCGGCATCGACGTGCAGTATGTCCGCGTGCAAGTGCCCGTGGGTCAGGTGAAGGAGGCTTTCGCGCTCTTCCTGAAGCAGGGCTTCCTCGGAGTGAACATTACCATCCCGCATAAGTTCGAGGCACTCGACGCCGTGGATGTCGTCGATCCCCTGGCCCGCCAGCTCGGCGCGGTGAACACGCTCGCCATTCGTGGCGGAAGGATGTTTGGCTACAACACGGATGGTCCTGGCTTTCTGCGCAGCGTGAAGGAGGCCTTTGGTATGGAGGTGAAGGATCTGCGAGTTTTAATCCTCGGTGCTGGCGGTGGAGCTGGCAGGGCAGTGGCAGTGCAAAGCGTGCTCGCTGGCTGTCAAAATCTGGTGCTGGCGAACCGCACCGAGTCAAAGCTAGAGCCACTGCTGGCTGAGCTGAGATCTCTCACCAAAGAGACGATTGACTTGAAAACCTGCACGCTGGAGCACGGGAACCTCGCCCAACGACTGCCCGAGATCGACCTCATCGTCAACGCCACCTCGGTCGGCATGAAGGCGGAGGACGCGCCCTTGCTACCTGCGGGCTCTTTAGAAAAGCGCCACCTCGTCTATGACATGGTCTATCGCGCCAGTGGGCCGACCGACCTCATCCAGCAAGCCGAAGCCGCCGGAGCCAAACACGCCGACGGCATGTGCCTGCTGCTACATCAGGGCGCGATCTCCTTCGAGCATTGGTTTGACCGCCCGGCTCCGCTGGAGGCGATGCGCGCAGGCTTGATGAGCGCCGTGCAGCCATGCACTTGACGAAAAGTGCTGATCTGCTGAAATCCAGATATGCGCTCCTTACTCCTGCTTTGTCTCGCCTGCTGTCTGCCACTCTCCGCTGCAGAGATTCATTTGGATGATTCCACCATCGTTGTCGGCGAACGGGTTGGACCAATTGAGAAAGGAATGACCCTGTTCGGTCTGAAGACGCTGTTTGGCGGTGGGAAGGTAAAGCCCGTGAAGCTGCCAGGACCGGAGGGGACGGAGCTGGATGGAGTGCGGCTGTTTGCAGGCACGAACCGGGAACTGGAAATCTTATTCGATGAAGAAAGCCAGGAGAAGGAGATCATCGACGTGCGCATCATCGGCAAAGGCTGGATATTCGCGAACGGGCTGAAGCTCGGGATGAACATCGCTGAAATGGAGAAGATAAACGGCAAGCCCTACGAACTCTCAGGTTTTGACTGGGACTACGGCGGCTATGCAAACTTCAAGGGTGGGAAGCTGGAGGCCAAGGTTTCCGTGCGCTTCAGCCCGACGGGCGAGATCGATCAGAGCCTGAGCGGTGACAAGCAGATCCCAAGCACGAATAAAAAACTGCGCGCAGCGAAAGTGGCGGTGACGGAGATCTCGGTCTTCCTCCGTTAAGTTTCCATGCGCATCTGGGATCTACATTGTCATCTGAGCGGAGTGGCTGGACTCACGCCTGAGGAGCGGCTGGGAAGCCTGATCCGCTATGCCGACCGCGTGGGGATTGAGCGGCTGTGTGTTTACATGGGCATGAAGTGGGCGCAGGACCCGAGCCCGGATGATCTGGTGAAGCAAAACGACGATGTGCTGCGTGCGCTGGAGAAGCACAAAGATCGCGCCTTTGGCTTCGTCTATCTAAGCGCCAAGCATGTGGAGCGCAGCCTGAGCGAGCTGGAGCGCTGCGTGGCCAATGGACCCATGGTGGGCGTGAAGCTCTGGGTGGCTCAGCGCTGCAATGATCCAGTGATCGACCCGATCATCGCGCGTGCGGCAGAGCTGAAAGCGGTGATCTTCCAGCACACCTGGTTCAAGACGACTGAAAATTACGCGGGCGAATCCACCCCGGATGACATCGTGGCACTGGCGAAACGTTTCCCCAAGGTGCCGATCATCTGCGGTCACACGGGCGGAACCTGGGAGCTGGGCATCCGCGCGATCCGCGATCAAAAAAACCTCTTTGCCGATCTCGCCGGCAGCGACCCGACCTGCGGCATCACCGAGATGGCGGTGCGGGAACTGGGCGCAGCGCGCGTGATCTACGGCAGCGACAGCGGTGGGCGGAGCTTTGCCAGCCAGCTCGCCAAAGTCCACGGCGCGCAGATCAGCGATGCGGACAAACAAAAGATCTTCTGTGACAACCTGCGCGGCCTGATGCTGCCCATCCTCAAAGCGAAAGGAATCCAGGCATGAACCGACGACTCTTCATGGTACAAACGGCAGCCCTTGCTGCGGCACCTCTCCTCGCGGCAGAAACCGCAGCAGGGTTGATCGACTGCAACATCCACATTGGATCGCATCCGACACGAGTGCTTCCTGAGATCGACGATGCCTTTCTGAGCAAACGCGATATCGCTGAAGCATGGGTGGGATCGTTTGAGGCCCTGCTGCATCGGGACATGGCGGAGGTAAATACACGGCTGGTGAAGTGCTGCGCTGCATCTGCGCGAATGCGTGCCGTGGGCAGTGTGAACCCGAGATTGCCAGCCTGGGAAGATGACCTGAAGCGCTGCGTGGAGCAGCACGGGATGAAGGTGATCCGCCTGTATCCGAATCATCATGATTACACGCTGACGGATGAAGCTTTCCTGAAGCTGCTGGAGGCGGCGACAAAGCAGAAGCTGCTGCTACAGGTGGTGGCGCAGATGGAAGATCAGCGGACGCAGTCGCCCGTGATGAAGCTTCCGCCCGTGGATCTGAAGCCTCTGAGCACGGTGATGATGAAACTGCCCGAGGCGCGCGTGATGGTGCTGAATGCCAATGCGTCCATGATCACCACGGCGCTGCGCGGTTCCAAAAATGTGTGGCTCGACATCGCGATGATCGAGGGCGTGGGCGGTGTGGAGAACACACTCATAGGCTGGCCGCAGGACAAACTGTGCTTCGGCAGCCACGCCCCCTTCTTTTACTGGGAATCGGCAGGCCTGAAGATGCAGGAGTCCGTGCTCACAGACGAACAGACCTCCGCGATCCGTAGCGGGAATGCGCGTGCGCTGGTGTGATCAGGTGCTCTTCCAGCACTGAGCCATGAGTCGCGTGAGGCGAACTTCGATAAACTCGTAGCTCAGACCTGCGACGATGACTGCGGCTGGGATGCCAACGATGACGAAACTCATGTGAGCGAAATTGGGTGAGGTCTTGTCCGCGAGCTTCAGACAAAGGCGGCGGATGGGATCAAGCACGAAAGGATGGATGAGGTAGAGGCTGTAACTCACTTTCCCGAGCCAGACGAGCGGACGGGTGCGCAGGGCGACAGCGACCCAGCCTTTTTCCAAAGCAAGCCCGGCAAAGAACGGAATAGCGCAGGCAGCAGAGAGCAGGAAGTAATCGGAACAGTAGAACGCAAAACCGGCGAGACATCCGGTGACCCCGAGGAGGCTGGCCATCGGAACGGCGAGTCGCCGATTTCGCTCCAGCCACCAAACAAGAGAACCGACAGCGAAGAAGACGACTTTGATCTCAATAGCCGTGACCGCAATGATCCCGGCGACACTGAGCAGGACGAGACCTTTTCCCCGTATGCTGGACCAACAGCGCTGGCCCACAAAGAGACATGCCGCGATGATATAGAAGGCGGCTTCGTAGCTCAGAGACCAGGCATTCTTCTGAGCGATTGGCAGATGAAAAATGCCCGGCAAGAAAAAGAGATTTGAGATAAAGTGCGCGCCCCAGCCGACAGGGTCTCCACGCAATTCGCCCATCCATTCATACTTCATGACAGGTCCCAGACCAAACATGAGGAGGTGAAGAAAGAGAAACAGTGGATAGATGCGGATGACGCGATTGAAGGCGAATTTGCGAACATCTCCAGACCTGGTCAGGGTGTTGACGATGAGATAGCCGCTGATGCAAAAGAAGAGCATGACGGCGTAACCTGCGGCCTGATAGATCCAGGCATCCTCGCGAGGCTGCGTGAACCCGCCCCTGGCCGCCATAAACTGAACATGCACGAGCATGACAGTGAGGGCAGCGACTCCCCGCAACCCCTGGATGCTTTCATTGACATGTTTGCGTGCTGACTCGCTGCTCACGGCTCGTGGTAGTCAGGGAGAGCGGTACGTGGCAAGAGGAAGTATGCCTGACCTGGCTGAATGAGAAGAGCGCGGGTTTGGTCCAGCGCGGCACTGTCGTCTTCGGTGATCCAGGCGGTGCCGTCTGGCTGCTGCTGATGGAAGAGGCTGCGGTAGGTGGAGGCACCTTCAGTGAAGTCACCTTCCCACAGGCGAAGTCGGGCGGCGGCATCTGAGCTGCTGCCAGCCGTGAAGCCATTAGCAGAGGTAAGACCGAGACTAAGCGGGCTGTGATCGACCGGGAAGCCGCTGCCGATGAGCTGGGCTCCGGCTTTCAAAGGCTGGCTGAAGCGGTTTGTGCGAACTGCACCAGTGAGAGTGAGGGTAACGGTGCCGCTGCGGGCGTGAACGAGCAGGCCTTCACCCGGAGCGATGCTGCGCGTGCCGGCAAAGTCACCAGTCCAACCTTCGCTGCCGAGCCAAGCGGTGCGGAAATTGTTGGTGCCGCTGTTGAAGAACATGACGCGGTCGGCTTCATCGGCGCTGGTGCCAGAGGTGAAGAGATCGTCGGGGAAGAGTTCGCTCACGGACCAGTGTGGACGGACGGAAATAATCTGACCAGCGGCAGGAGCGGCGGTGCCGACGAGGACGATGCGCGTGCTGGTGGACTCGGCGATGTCGATCTCAAAGCGCTCTCCATTGCTGTGAACTTCGGCATAGCAAGCGACGTTGGCTGGCAATGTAATGCTCACTGGCAGAGTAAGGGCGTTGTCTTCGATAGAGGTAACTTTGCCGGTGAAGAGCGCGTTTTTCAGCAGCGGCATGGCGAAGGTCATGCGCTGAGTGATTGCGCGACGCATCCAAGCCTGGGGCGCACTTGCTGCAGTGACCTCAGCAGTGCCATTGAGATCGGCATCGAGCTGAGATTCGAGACGGACGATTCCAAGAGTGGCACCAGCACTGGCGATGTCAGCGTAACGAACGGTCTCTGTTCCGTTGTTGTTCTGAATGATGGC
>JBILPY010000349.1:0-5033 GCA_044373575.1 Prosthecobacter sp.
CCATCACCCTCCATCTGCTGGTTCCGGCCATGGGGGGGATGGCTTATCTCATCTTGTGTCGGCGTTTGCTTGCTAAGGGCGCTTCGCCCATGTTCTTGGCACAGGTTTTCCTGCTCTTTGTCTGCTATGGAGGCGCTCTTCTCGTTTTCCTGACCAGTTTGTTTTGGCATTGGTCCGGCATGGCATCGCTGGGGACTTTCTTTCTCATACTGGCAGCCCCCATTCTGCTGGCTCCTGTTTTGTTCAGCTTATGGAAGCAGCAGGCTCGTTCATTGGCCCATCGCCTGGCCTTTCGCGCTTGTGTTGGATACTACGCCCTTCTCGCCGCTGTATTGTGCTCAGCTCTTTTGATCCGAGCGGCCTCCTAATCTCTCCATTTGCTTGCTACCCCCAGACCTTGAGCATAGGACAAGGGAAGTCGCGAGCGGAGGGCTTGGCGGCATCTGGTAATGGGTGGACAATGCGGCGCTGTGCTTCCAGAGACTGGGCGGGCACTCGGAAGGCCTGGGGATGTGCTCCGACTCTTGGGTTTTGTGCGAATCCCATTCTAGAGGGTATTGATGAAGCCTCAGAATGTTGTTTAACATTTTCATTTTGTTTCAATCCCATGCGGCATGGGATCAAAACATTCTCAGGATGTGCTGGCACTTTTTCATTCTGTCTGAATCCCTTTCATCATGGGATCGGAACATTTTCAGAATGTGTTCCTACAATTTCATTTTGTATGAATCCCATGCCCGATGGGATTGAAACATCTTCAAAATGTTCTCCAACAACTTCACTTTGTAGTCATCCCTTTCCGAATGGGATGGCTACAATCTCAAAATGTTGTCCGACATTTTCGATTTGTGCTGATCCCATTCTTAAAGGGATTGAGACATTATCAGAATGTTGTCCGATAACTTCGGGGCGTGGCGATCCCTTCTCAGATGGGATCACGACAATCTCGGGCCGTGCTTCCACATTCTCAGCTTGGAAGCGCTTTTGCCGGGGCGGTGGAGGCTACGCTTTGAAGGCTCCGATGGCGCCCTGCATGGTGGCTTTCTCGATGGGCTGGGTGCTGGGGTCGCTGAAGCTGAGGAGGACTTCCTGGGCACGCTTGGGCTCGTTCAGGGAGAGGAGCTGGATGGCGTTCTTTAGGGCCTGGACGCGGAAGTCGGACTCCTGCCCGGCGCGCTGGACGCGGTCGAGGAAGGCGGCGAGGTCGATGAGCTTGCTGCGGGAATCCATGAACCCGAGATCGACGAGGTTCACAGTATTGGGTGGCGTCCAGTCAGGCATGGCGGGCAGGGATTAGATGGTCATCGAGGCGTAACCGCCATCGACGACCATCTCATGGCCGGTGATGAAGGAGGATGCGCCATTGGAAGCGAGCAGGAGTGCTGCGCCGACGAGTTCGCGGGATTCGCCGAAGCGGTTCATCGGCGTGTGGCCCATGATCTTGGCGACGCGCTCGGGGACGAGCACTTTTTTGTTCTGCTCGGCGGGGAAGAAGCCGGGCACGAGGGTGTTCACACGGATGCCCAGCGGTGCCCACTCACGGGCGAGGTTCTTGCTGAGATTATGCACGGCACCTTTGCTCATGCTGTAGGTGAAGACGCGGCTCAGGGGGATGAGACCGGACATGGAGCCGAGATTGATGATGGAAGCGGGCACCTTATGCTCAACGAAGTATTTGCCGAAGACCTGACAGGCCAGGAACACGCCCTTGGTGTTGATGTTCATGATCCGGTCATACTCTTCTTCGGGGATGTCCAGGAAAGGCGTGGGGGAGTTTACGCCCGCGCCATTGACGAGGATGTGAATGCCGCCGGAACGCTCGAGCACCTGATCGAGCAGCAGCTGGAGATCGCCTTTGCGGGAAGCATCGGCACTGACGAAGTAGCCCTGGCCACCGGCGGCGTGGATGGACTCCAAACGCTTCTCGGCCTTCGCCGGATCACGCCCGACGAGCACGACCTCGGCACCTGCGGAGGCGAAGCCTTCAGCGATAGCGCCGCAAAGTTCACCTGTGCCACCGATGACGACGGCAGTCTGGCCCTGGAGAGAGAAAAGCTCGAAAATGGAGGAAGTGGACATGGGGGAGAAAGCGGGAGAATTAAGAGCGAGAGATGACGCGGTGTCGAATGGAGAAAGGCGTGTTGGCAATTACGCTTTCGAGAGTGTCATCACGCATTCGAGGTGCTTCGTCTGCGGGAAGAGATCGAAGGGCTGGACGCTGCCGAGCTGGTAGCCGGCTTCAGTGAACTGCACGAGGTCACGCATCTGGGTGGCGGGATTGCAGGAGACATAGACGACGAGCTTGGGCCCGAAGGCGAAGAGCTGCTGGAGGAACTCAGCGCTACATCCGGCGCGAGGCGGGTCGATGATCACCACGGTGTCACTGCCAGCGTGCGGGACCTGAGCGAAGATGGCGGTGGCATCGGCGGCGATGAAACGGCAGTTTGTCAGGCCGTTGATCTCGGCGTTGTGGGCCGCTTTTTGTACGGCGGTTTCAGAGATCTCCACGCCGAGCACTTCCAGAAACTCCGGCGCTGCGCAGATGCCAAAGAGCCCGCTGCCGCAGTAGGCATCCACGAGATACTTCGCCCCGCTGGCCTTGGCCTCACGTATGGCATAGCCGACGAACTCGGGCAGAATGAAGGGGTTGTTTTGGAAGAAATCTCCGGCTTGAAACTCGAACTTCATCGGACCCACCTGCTCCACGGCGATGGCATCCGGCCTTGTCAGCACTCCGTTTTCTGCTGCGCGCAGCAGGATGGTGGCACCATTTTTGTAGCTCCCGGCGCGGGCGGATTCTCGCGCTTTGGTCAGCGCTTCATTCAGCGGCGGCATGGCGATGGGACATTGTTTCACATCCACCATCGCATTGCGTGTGCCGACTCGCAGGAAGCCGATCTCGGCCAACTCGCCATCTTTGGGGCGATGAAAGTGCGGTGTGATCTTGGACCGGTAGCCATAGCGCTGCGGCGAGGTGATCACCGGCAGCACGGGGTGGTCGATCTTCGCCATGTGATGCAGCAATTCCTCGACCTGACGGCGCTTCCACTCCACCTGCTTCTCATACGCGAGGTGCTGATATTGGCAGCCGCCGCAGGTGCCGAAGATCTCGCACACTGGTTCCACACGATCAGGAGATGCTTCGATGACCTTCACGAGATCCGAGTCACTGTAGTTCTTGTGATTGCGGAAGATGCGGCACGTCACCAACTCTCCCGGCAGGGCAAAAGGCACAAAGACCACCCAGCCATCCACACGAGCCACGCCCTTGCCCTCGTTGGTCAGGTTCTCGATGCGCACCTCCAGCTCCTGATGATAGGCAAAGGGGATGGGGTTAAACTTCCGGGGCGGTTGGGGCATGTCTGCCAGTAGCAACAGGGCGGATGGAAAATCAAGATCGTGTGAAGAAGTGCCATTTTTCGCACGTCTTCATGTGCCCATGAAATTCACCCTTCTCCTCGCTTCCCTCGTCTTCGCCGCCGGTCTCGCCAGCGCTGAAACCACCGTCACCCTCAATGGCGTGCATAATTGCTGCAAAGGCTGCACCAACGGCATCACCAAGGCTGCTGCTGGCATCAAAGATGTGACCGTCAGCGCCGAAGGCAAGACCGTCACTGTCACCGCCAAGTCCAAGGCCAATGCCAAGAAAGCCGTCGAAGCCATCATGGCCGCCGGTTACTTTGGCACCAGCGACTCCGAAGAGAAGACCACCTCCTCCACGAGCAGCGCCCCAGCCAAGAAGCTCACCGAAGCCACCGTCACCGGCGTGCATCTCTGCTGCGGCAAGTGCGCCACGGCGATGACCGACGCGGTGAAAACCGTCTCCGGCATCACTGAGAACACCATCGCTTCCAAAGCCACCAGCTTCACCGTCAAAGGTGAGTTCACCGAGGCTGAACTCGTCGCCGCGATGAACAAGGCTGGCTTCAACGGCGTCGTCGGCAAGTAAGCCCACGCTTTTAAACCATTCCTGAAATAGAGAAGGCGGCTGGAAACAGCCGCCTTCTTCGTGGTTGGAAATGACGGGATCCGGTTACTTCTTCGCCTCAGGCAGCACCTTCACGCCGACGGCGCGGGCTTTGCCAAGATACTCTTTGGCGAGCTTGCTCATGTCCGCCTTCGTCACGGCAGAGAAGTCGCTCACAAGGCTCTTGCTCCATTCGATGCGCTCGGGGTGCTCCTGGCAGTTGCGGACGACGTTTTGCGCCCAGTAGCGGTTGTCACGGCGCATCTGTTCGAGCTGCGTGAGGATGGGCTTCTTGGCGCGCTCGAACTCGTCGTCGGTGATCTCGCCGGTGGAGAGATCGTCGGCGATCTTGATGACGAGTTCGCTGATCGGCGCGGCCTGCTCGGGCTTGCACTCGATCATGGCGGTCATGTAGCCGTAGCCGGTGAAGGTGTCGTTCGCGACGTGGTAGCAGGCGGGGCTGTAGGTCTCGCCGAGTTCCTCGCGCACCTTGATGCGGAGGCGGTCGTCGAGGATGGAGCCGAGCAGGGTGAGGCGACGTGTGCGCTGGATGTCCAGCATGTCGTCGGTTGGCCAATACAGGGCAGCGACGGCTTTTGGGATCTCCGTTTCAAACTTCAGATCCGTGGTGCTCGGGGCAGGGAAGGTGATCTTGCGCTCTTCGACATACTTCGGCTTTTCGGCAGCGCGCTTTGGCAAGGTGCCGAGCGTCTTGGCGATAGCTTCCAGCGCGACCTTTGGCTCGATGTCGCCGACAATGGAGACTTCGAGGTAGTCCTCCGCGAGAGCGGTCTTCAACCAGGCTTCCAGTTCGGCGAGGTTGCGCTTTTCCATCTCCGCCTTCGCGGGGAATCCGAAGCGGAAGTCGTCGCTGTGTAGGAAGCTCACGACCTTGTCATTCATGATGCCTTCCGCCGTGTGGGCGAGCTCGATGTACATCGGCTCCAGGTTCTGGCGGAACTGGCGCTCGGACTCCTCGCGGTAGCCGGGAGCGGTGAGGTAGGCGGTCAGGAGTTGGAGCTGGGCTTCCAGATCTTCAGGTGTGGTGCGACCGCTGAGGGTGAAG
>JBILPY010000034.1:0-16338 GCA_044373575.1 Prosthecobacter sp.
AGCGGCTGCACGGGCTTTTCGAGCACCTGTTTGCCGTCGATCCACAGGGTGACGGTTTTTTCATCAATGCTAGCGAGCAGGTTGTGCCATTGACCGTCGCAGACATTGACCTGCGAATCGAAGTCGCCGCCGCGTCCAGGCATGTAGAGCGCGAGCGTGCCGCGCCCGGCATGCGTGTAGAGTTCCCAATGCGTGGCGGAGGATTTGGCGTCGGAGGCGATGAGGATGTTGAAGCGCTCCTTGCCGGTGAGCTTCGCGCGGCACTCGATGGTGAGTGGCAGCGTGCGGAAGGGTTCGTTATCGAGTTGGAAATAGCTGCCCTTTAAGGCATCGCCGAATTCTTTGCTCAACGACGGCACGCCTTGGCCGATCACGGCAAGCTTGGTGGTGATCGCGGGCGCGGCAGCGGCTTTGGCCTTCGCCTCATCCCAGGTGCGATACTTCGGCTTCGCGGCGGGTGGTGCGTCGTCGAGTTGAGGGATGAGCCACTTCAAGCCGTCGAGGTTGTCGAGCAGGCGGCCTTCGGCGTCTTCGTTGGTGTGATTGAGAATGCTGATGGGGCCGCTGTAGCCGTTGGCGCGGATGATGCGCAGGACCTTCACATCCTCGGTGCCGACGCCGAGCGGGAGGATTTTGCGGCCTTTGGCCTCACCGTCGATGTCCATGCCGTTGAGGTTCAGGCAGAGGAGATGCGGCTTCATCGCTTCGAGAGCTTTGGGCAGGCGGTCGAGGTGGCTGTGACCGTGGTGGAGGTTGTAGATGATGCCGATGTTGTCGGTGCCGTGGTTCTTTTTCAGATACTCGCACACAGCGATCATATTCTCCGGCTCGCCGCCCCAGCCGCCGTGATTGTAGATGCCGACCTGGCTGCCGATCATCTTCGCCTTCTCCAAAATAGGCAGCAGACCTTCGGCGGCGGATTTGATCTGTGCCTCCTGCGTTTCGCCGACGCCCTTCATCATGATCCAGAGCTGCGGATGGAGTTTGTACTTCTCAAAGAGCCGGAAAGCCTCGTCATGCATGCCCCAGAAGGCGAACATCTCGATGCCGTGCTTTTGATACGCGAGGATCTCCCGCTCAAACTCGGCGACATGCTCCTGCCGCCAGTCATAGGCCACTTTTTTGAGACCCATCTTTGCCACCATCTCCGCGCGGGCTTCGGGGGAGCGCTTGGCAGCATCAAACGGAACGATGCACCACGCGGCGAGGTTTTGTTTGTCGAAGAGGTCGGCGGCTTTGACCACGGAACACACGGAATACACGGAAATAAAAAGAGTGAGGAGATGTCGGGTCATTGGAGAGATGGGTTTGAGTCAGTTCAGTGTATTCCGTGGTTGATCCATTTCATTTCGCATAGCTCTGCCACTGCGCATCGAGCCACTTCGCGTCCGGTTTGCCATCGATAACCAGCAACCGGTATTTGGACACATACGGCTTCCCTGGCTCGATGGACCAATCACCGTCTTGGGAGGGGGCGACGCAGAGTTGGGGGTTCTTCGGATTGAGGCGGAGGGCCTGGGGAAAGCGAAAGTTGGAGGGATGGATCAAGACGACGATGCCGGTGGGTGTGCCATCGACTTCGCCGCCGAGGTGGACCCATTTGGCTTTAGTGTTGTCTCCGTTTTTGCGGTCGTGGCCTTCGCTTGTGAGCATGGTGACGGCATCGACAGGGTTCCACTGCTCGCTGCCGCGCACGCCGAGGCCGCCGTAGTGGTATTTGGGGAGCTTGAGCGGATTGTCGCTCGCGCAGGTTTGCGTGCTGGTGAGGTCGATGATGTTGGCGAGCACGCCATCGAGCGTCTTTTGCGAGACATTCACTTCCCAGGTCTCATTCAGCACTTTTTGGTCGGGCTTGTGGCTGTGATCGAGAAAGACGTGCTGGCTGATGAATCCGCCGACGTCAGAGCCACCCCACGATTTGTCGAGTTTGACGAAGCGAACCTCGGCGGGCAGCGTGGCACCGCTTTTGGCGTCGGTCTTGCCCATGTTCCAGAAATCGGGGTGCGAGTCTCCGAACTCGGTCTTCGTCCATGCGAGCCACACACCGCGCTGCCAGGGGTGATCGGACTGATGATTGCCAGTGACGAGTTTGCCACTGGGCGAATAAACGGGATGCAGATGGGCGCCGTGTTTGAAGATCGCGTTCACGCCTTCCGGCACATCGCCGGGCTCCATCTGGTAATCGCATATGGTTTTGCCGTTGAGAGAGAACTGGAGGACGGGGCCGAGCTTCTCGGCAGTGATATCGGCGCCGCGGGACTGGTCCACACAACAAACGAACGACACGAACAGAATGAGTTTGAGGTTCATGGTGGTGAAACGCGCTGAAGGAGGTGGCTTTGCAACTCAAGTGTGGACGATCACTAGCCCATGCTGGTGGCATTGGCCCAGGTGTACTGGGTGCGGGTGAGTTGACCGGCTTTGATGACGCCGCCTTGCATGACGGCGATGAAGCGGCTGCGGTCTTCGAGGAGGGCGATGTCGTTCAGCACATTGCCATCGACGATGAGGAGGTCGGCGAGTTTGCCAGCCTCGACGGTGCCGAATTCGTGACTGCGGCCCATGATTTCGGCGCCGGTTTTGGTGGCGCACATGATGGCTTCGAGTGGCGTGAAGCCGACGTCTTTGACGAAGAAAGTGATCTCGCGTGCGTAGTCGCCGTGCGGGTTCCAGCCGAAGCCGTAGTCACCACCGAGGCCGATGCGACCGCCAGCACGAAGGATGCGCAGTGCAGAAGCGGTGCCGCCGTCGAGGGTTTCCTGATGACCGTCGATGACGCTTTGTGGCAGGCCGAACTCGGGACCACGGAGAATGCTGGCCTTTTCAAAGTAGAGCGCGGGGACGCAGGGCACGTCGCGTTTCAAGAGCAACTCCAGACCCTCGTCGTCGATGAAGGTGCCGTGCTCGATGCAGTCGTAACCGGCGCGGAGAGCGTTCTTGATGCCCTGGGTGGCGCGGCAGTGGCCGGTGACCTTGAGTTTGTGATTGTGTGCTGTTTGCACCACGGCGTTCATTTCCTCGAAGGTCATGCACAGCGTGTGATGATCATTCGTGTCGGGTGATGCGGCATCGCCGGTGGGATAAGTCTTCACCCACTCAATGCCGTCCTTCACCAGTGCACGCACAGCGCTACGAGCATCCTCGACGCCGTTGATGATGAAGACGAGGCCTTCCATGCCGATTTTGCGGAACTCGGGGTTCCAGTCCATCAAACCGCCCGCGCTGCAAATTTCGCGGCCGGAGGTGGCGAGACGCGGACCGGCGATGAGATCGGCCTCGATGGCCTTCTTCAGCCACACATCGACATTGAAGAGACAGCCACCGCTGCGAGCGGCTGTGTAGCCGCATTCGAGCGCGAGCTTCGCATTCACGGCGGTCAGCATGCTGACGTATTCGACGGGGTATTTGATGTCCAGGTCCTGGAGTTCCTGGATGTTAAAGTAAGTCGCGTGGAAATGCGCCTCGACGAGTCCGGGCATGATCGTGCCGCCTTTGGCGTCGATGACGCGAGCGTCGGGTGGCGTCTGCGGCGCGACTTCAGCAGGGCCAGCATAGGTGATGCGACCGTCTTGAATGATGACGGTCGCGTTCGGGACGGCGGGCTTGCCCGTGCCATCGACGAGCTGGCCGTTTTTGACGACGGTGATGCCTGGTTGGAGCTTCATGGTGGTCGGATGCTATCGCTTCGGCTGGCGGGAGGATAGAACAGAAACGTCAGGGCTTGGAAGGATCGCGGCAGTGTATTTTTCGCGATAATTGCCCGGCGTGAAACCCGTTACGCGGCGGAACTCACGCGTGAGGTGGCTTTGATCGGCGAAGCCGCAGCGTTGGGCGATGGCGGCGATTGATTCGCGGGTATCGACGAGCAAGCGGCACGCGGTTTGGATGCGGAGGCGTTTTAAATACTGCTGCGGTGGCAGGCCATACTCGCGTTGGAAGCTGCGCTCAAAGGCGCGGGCGGACATCCCAGCGGTGCGTGCCATGTCGGTATTGGTGACGGATTCACCGAGGCGACGCGTCATCAGCGAGATGACGACGCCGAGCCGGATGTCGCCACGCTGGTCGATCTGCGTGGCATCAAGCACGCGAGTGATGCCTGCGGTGCCGATAGCGCGACCTTGGGCGTCACATACAGGCCGTTTCGTCGTGAAACACCACGAAGCGGTGTGATCGTAGCGGCCCACGAGTTCGAGGCGGCCCTGCACGGTCTGTCCGGCGAGCACGGCTTCATCTCCCTCACGGAAATGAGCGGCGAGGTGCGGTGGCGAGAGGTCGTCATCCGTCCTGCCGAGCACTTCATCGAGATGATTCATACCATAGTTGAGAAGAAAGGCGCGGTTCACCCAGAGGTAGCGGCGTTGCGCGTCTTTGATCCATGCCTGCACATCTGGCAGCGTGTCAAAGAGGTCACGCAGCGCTTCGGCACTGAAGTCTGTCGAGAGGGATGGCTGGGAGTGCCGGGGTGACATGGGGGGGAAGTGAAACGATAGCGTCACCTGCTTTCACGCTGCTGATGTTCGGGCAGGATGCCCGTTGCCATCGGGGAGGGCAGCCTCCATACTCGGAGCCATGTCGTTACCCGTCACTGAGCCGCGCATCGAACCGGCCACCATCGAAGATCTGCCGCAGCTCGTGGAACTGCTGGTGGCTCTGTTCAGCGAAGAGGCGGATTTTCATCCTGACAAGACCAAGCAGGAACAGGGACTGCGCATGATCCTGGAGCAGCCAAAGCTGGGCCGCATCTTTGTGCTCCGCACAGACCATCAGGTGATCGGGATGGTAAACCTGCTCTTCACGATCAGCACGGCCGAGGGTGGTCCGGTGGTGCTCATGGAGGACGTGATCGTGCATCCGCAACATCGCCGTCAGGGCTATGGCGGCCGGCTGCTGGACTACGCGGTCAAGTTTGCCCGGCAGAAAAGCTTCAAGCGTATCACGCTGCTCACGGATCGCATCAGTGCGGAGTCGCAGACGTTCTTTGCCAGCCATGGTTTCGGTTTCTCCAGCATGATTCCGATGCGGCTGGTCTTCTCAGACAAAGCGTAATCGACCTGTCATGAGCGGTATCCTCGCCTCCCCAGCCTATTTTCAGCGTCTCGAGTCTGGGATGGCTGGCGAACATGTGGCGGGGATGGATTGGTTCGTGATGATCAATCTGGCGTTTCTCTTTTTCATGCTCGGCTTCTTCGCCAGCTGGGCCTGGTTGATCTGGCGACGCACGACGAAGCCCGCACCTCACATCCAACTGCTGATGGAGATGGAAGAGGAGACTTCGCGCCGGGAAGCGGCGACACCCGAAGCCGCGAAGCATGCAGGTGAGCCTGAACCTGCGCCATGGGAGCGGGAACAGGACTGGTGGAAAAAATAAGCCTCTTCTGCTGACTCGATCATGATTACCGGATGGCGCGCGCGGCTGCATTACTGGTCACGCCGTGCCGATGTGCTGAAAAAGCTGTCCGTGGGCATCGTGGTCGGCGCGTTTGTTCTCGCTTGGATCATCACGCAAACGCAGCCTGAGCGCGGCCATGATGCGGTGGTGGACCCGGTGGAGCAGGCGATTCGTAAAGAATGGCAACGTCTCCGCAACGCCACCGAACCTACGCCTCGCGCGCTTGCACGCTGGCTGCGAAAGCTGATGCCCAGCCTGAAGGTGCTCAAGGATGTTTTGGAGATGGAGATGCCAGATGGCAGCAGCTACACGAAGTCGGGCAAACTGCTGACTTATGAAGTGCGAACTTTGATCGAGAAGCACGTGTCGGCTGGGGTGGAAAGGCAGGCCTTTGAAGACTACCTCGCTGCCTATCTCGCCAATAAGGAGATGCCAAATCAAGAGGCGATGACCCGTCTTCGTGATCTGGCACGGCAGGAAAAGCCGCCTCCCTTTGCCAATGAGTTTCAAGCGAGTTTGCTGCTCAGAACAGATCATGATGCAGACGCTCTCGCGGCCATGATTCGTGAAGGCACGCTCTTTCCCGATGCCAAACAGGCACGCGAGACGGCGGTGCATCTGGCTTTGAGTCTGAAAGACGAGGCGAGTCTGCGCACGATGACGAGCAACGGCTGGCTGGACGAGGTGCCCCCCATCTTGGAACATGAGGCAGGCATCGTGCTCGGAGATCTGGCCATGCAGTGGCGCGGGCTTTTGAAGCATCGTTTTGAAACCGTGCCGTATCTCGCTCTGGCACTCACCGCGCTCGCTGCGGGTCTTTGGTATGTGCTGCTGGTCATGCATTCGCCCATGCAGCCGTGGCGCTGGTCCTGGCCCATCGCACCCATCGTGGCAGGCATCGCGAGCATCTGGCCCACGGTGTCGATGATCGCCTGGCAGGAGGACACGATGGGGATCGGTGGTGATGACGTGCCCTTCCCGTATGACCTCTGGCATTTGATCATCGGCGTGGGGTTTCGTGAAGAGATCTGCAAGCTGGCCCTGGCCTCACTTTTCATGCCCTGGCTCGTGTGGCGGCGCATCCCGGCGATGGCGCTCATGACGGGCGCGTTTGTCGGCCTCGGTTTCGCGCTGGAGGAGAACATGGACTATTACGCCGACTATGGGAACGGCGTGGCACTACCGCGCTTCCTCTCGGCGAACTTCATGCACATCGCCATGACGGGACTGACCACTCATGCGCTTTATGACATGCTGCGGAGCCGCTTCCACCGCACGCAGGAGTTCATCAGCACCTTTGCCATGATCGTCGTGGCACACGCAGTCTATGATTATGATGCGCCGCAGATCACGGGGCTGAGTTCGTATGTTCCAATGCTCATCCTCGCGCTGCTGGCCTGGCGATTCTGGGATGAGGTGGAAAAAGAGATGCCACAGGTGCGGCAGACGATCTCCCCGGCAGCGATTTTTCTCATCGGCTCCGCCTTGGTGATCGCCATGAGTTTGATCATCACTGCCGTGCAGGATGGCACCTGGCTCGCTGTCGTGGATGCGGCAAAAAGCTGCGCCTCAATCCTGCCCGTGGCAGTGATCTATTGGAGGCGGTTTGAAGGGGCGCTCACGTCACGGTGAGAATGAAATGGCATTGTGGGGCGTTGACGCCAGCCAGCATGATCGCGAAATGAAGAACCGATGAAGAAAAAGCCCCTGCCATCCCCCGCCCCGTCACCTGCTTCAAGCGCGAAGGCTGTGCTCGTAATCGGTGGAGGCCTCCTGGGCTTGATCGCGCTCATCGCGTGGGCGCTTTGGCCTGCGCCAAACTACACCCCTGTGCCGCTGCCACCGCCGAAGCCCGTGGAGGCCTTTGTGATGCCGGATGAAAAGGCCACCTTCGCCCAATACGCGGGCTCGGAGTCCTGCCGGGCCTGTCATGCAGTGGAGTTTGAGAAGTGGAAAGACTCGCATCACGGACTCGCCGAACGTCTGCCCAATGATGAGCTCGATCTCGCCGCCTTTGAGCCGCCGAAGGCCTTCAAGCACGGCACGCAAACGACCGAAGCACGCAAGTCGGGCGATGGCTTCGAGGTCGTATCATTAGGCTTTGACAACAAAACGACGCCCTATCCCGTGAAGCGCGTCATCGGTCATGATCCGTTGAGGCAGTTCCTCGTCGAGGGGCCTCGCGGGGCGCTTCATGCCATGGAGGCCTGCTTTGATCCGAAGCGGGGCGACTGGTTCAACGTGTATGGCAATGAAGATCGCAAGCCCGGCGAATGGGGCCACTGGACCGGGCGCGGCATGATATGGAATCAGATGTGCGCAAGCTGCCACAACACTCGTGTGCGCAAAAACTACAACGTCGCTATGGACACCTACCACACTTCGATGGCCGAGATGACCGTGAGCTGCGAGTCCTGCCACGGCCCCATGAAAGCGCACGTGCAAAACCCCGCCATCAAGTCCGGCTGGACGCGGGATCAGCACATCGACAACTGCGCCGGCTGCCATGCGCGACGCGGGGAAATCACCGGCGACTTCGTGCCCGGCGAGTCCTTTTTCGATCACTACCTGCTCACCATCACCGACGGCAGCGACCTCTACTTTCCCGACGGCCAGATCCGCGATGAGAACTACGAGTTCTCCAGCTTCCTCAGCAGCCGCATGTATCACGCCGGAGTCCGCTGCATGGACTGCCACGACATGCACAGCATGAAGCCCATCCTCCCCGGCAACCAACTCTGCGTGCGCTGCCACACCGCCGGAGGTTTCCCGAATGCGCCCGTCATCTCGCCAGAGGCCCACAGCTTCCACGGAGCCGAAAGCACCGGCAATCAATGCATCAACTGCCACATGCCGCAGACCACCTACATGCAGCGGCACCCGCGTCACGATCACGGCTTCACCATCCCTGATCCGCTGCTGACCAAGCAGTTCGGCGTGCCAAACGCCTGCAACAAATGCCACACGGACAAAGACACCGAATGGTCGCTCGCCGCCACGGAGAAGTGGTGGGGAGCAAAGATGAACCGCAAGACGCGCACCCGCGCCACCCTCATCGCCAAAGCACGTCAGGGTGATCCCGCCGCACGCGACGGCCTCATCGCCCTACTCGACACGGATGAAGTCCCACATTGGAAAGCCAGCGCCAGTCTCGTGCTCGACCGCTGGGCCACCGAGCCGCCCGTGATCAGCGCTTTGCAAAAGCAGCTCCAGCACACGCATCCGCTCGTACGACAATCCGCCGCCCGCACGCTCGAACCCGCGCTGCAAGCTCCCGGCGTGCGCGCCGATCTCGAAAAGCTCCTCACCGACCCAGCCCGCAGCGTGCGTGTCACCGCAGCCTGGGCCTTGCGAGATTCCATCGACCTCAACTCCCCTGCTGCCAAGGACATGCAGCACATGCTCCAGCTCAATGCCGACCAGCCCAGCGGCCAGATGCAGCTCGGCCAGTGGCACTATGCGCGGCGTGATCTTCCAGGTGCCATCAAGCACATGGAAACTGCGATCCAGTGGGACCCGAACTCACCGCCCTTCCACCACGATCTTGCTCTCCTTCACAGCACCGCAGGCAACACCGCGCAGACCATTCAAAAGCTGCGAGATGCCATCAAACTCGCGCCCAACGAAGCGCAGTATCATTACGAACTCGGTCTCGCCCTCAGTGAAACCGGCGATCTGCCCGCCACTGTCGCCGCTCTCCGCGAATGCGTCCGCGTGCAGCCGAGATACGCCCGCGCTTGGTACAACCTCGGTCTCGCCCTGAATCAACAAGGCCAGACCGCCGAAGCCATCGCCGCCCTCAAACAAGGCGAGTCCGCCGAACCCGGTGATCCCTCCATCCCCTACGCCCGAGCCACCATCCACGCCCAGCTAGGCCAAAAAGCCGAAGCCCTGGAAGCCGCCAGCCGCGCCATCGCCATTGATCCTGGGTTTGCCGATGCTCAGCGACTGAGGATGATGCTGAGCCGATAAAATCATATTGTGATGAACTCCATGGAGACACCGAATCGTCGATGGTCATTATGGCACTGGCTGTTGATAGCCATCTTCGCCATTGGACCAGGCACTCCAATCGTTGCGTGGATCAAATCCGAGTGGGATAGAAACCAGAAGTTCCATGAAGCCAGGTCCAAAGTCACTTCAGAGCATGTGGCAGAGCTTCAAGCTTACGCCGAGCGGACAAATTCAACCCTACCTTTGGGAGGATTGATGTGGCGAGGCGATCAAGGAGATATACAACCAGAGGAAGTGACCCGCCTTAATCCCATCTATGGCAGCTTTCATCGTGACCGCTTGAGATTGATTGTTCGCGGAATGTCTATTCGCGTAGATCGAGATGCCACGACTGGGCAATGGCAGACCACGATTAAGCCAAGATGAACACGTCGAACAATCGCAGCACCAAACTCAAGACATGGCAGTGCGGTGATCATCGCACTGCCATTCACTGTCGGGTTGGATCGGATGGAGCCATAAGAGGATAGTTGCCGAGGCGCTGCGGCAGCGCTCACGGAAGATCTTTCCGAGCTTTCTTCTTCGACATCAGCCTCTCGAAGAACTTGGGCTTCCGCGGACGAGGTTCCTCTTTGGGGGCGGGTGGAGCGGGGGGCTCGGGCTTGACCTGGCGGGGGCTGCGCTCGGTGCGTTCGGAACGCTCCCTGCGCAGCGGACGCTCCGTGGGCTGGGAGCGCTCGGGTCGCTCGCGGACGAGCTGAAAATCCACCTGCTTCTTGAAGCGGTCGATGCGGTAGATCTGGGCCGTGACTTTGTCCCCGAGGCGGATGGCGCGGCGGGTGCGGCGGCCGAGGAGTTGGTTGCGCGCCGGGTCGAAGGTGAAGAAGTCATCCGGGATGGCGGAGAGCGGCACGAGTCCGCTGAGGCCGAGATCGGGGACGTCGATGAAGAAGCCGAAGTTCCGCACGTCAGTGACGAGGGCGGCGTAGGCCTGCGGTTTCTTGGAGGCGATCTGGGCTTCGAGGTAGGCGTAGAGCTTCACTTCCTTGCTGTCGCGCTCGGCGTCGGCGCTGTTCTTTTCCGTGAGGCTGATGTGCTCGGCGATCTGTTTGGCGGCGCTGACCTGGAGCGGGATTTGATCAAACAGGGCGCGATGCACGACGAGGTCGGCGTAGCGGCGGATGGGGGAGGTGAAGTGGGCGTACTTCTTCTTCGCGAGACCGTAGTGCCCGAGCGGCTCGACGGCGTAGCGGGCACGCATGAGGGACTTGAGGAAGCCGATCTTCAGCGCCTGACCGATGGGGATGGTGCCGAGCTTGGCGAGCAGCTTCTGGACTTCGGGGCGGTGCGTGAGATCACCACACTGGACGCGGTGGCTGAGGACGTCTTCGCGGTAGTCATTGAGCCGCTTTTCCTTCGGAGACTCATGCACGCGATAGACGGCGGGCACGTCGAGCTGCATGAGACGTCCGGCCACGGCTTCGTTGGCGAGCAGCATGTATTCCTCGATGAGCTGGTGGGAGATATCGTTCTCGATGCGCTCGATGCGGCTGACTTTGCCATTTTCGTCGAGGCGGATCTTGTTCTCGGGGAAGTCGAGGTCGAGGGAGCCGTTCTTGAATCGGTGCTCGCGGATCTTTTGCGCCATGGCATTGGCGTCGTGCAGCATCTGCTCGATCACGCCTTCGGGAGCCTTTTGCAGCGTGGCAAAGGCCTCCTTGTAGGTGAAGCGGCGCTTGGAGTGAATGACGGCGGCGTAGAACTTGGCGCTGACGACTCGACCTTCATTGCCGAGCACGAACTCGACGCATTTGGTCAGGCGGTCGAGGCCGGGCTTGAGGGAGCAAAGTTCATTGCTCAGCGCCTCGGGCAGCAGGGGGATGACGCGATCGACGAGGTAGGTGGAGTTGCCACGCTTTTTGGCTTCCACATCGAGGTGGCTGCCGGGCTTCACGTAGTGGGAGACATCGGCGATGTGGACCCAGAGCTTCCACTGGTCTTTGCCGTGTCTTTGCAGGCAGATGGCATCATCGAAGTCTCGCGCATCATCGGGGTCGATGGTGACGACATCATGCTTCCGGCAATCGACACGACCGGTACATTCCTCGGCGCTGGGCTGGTTGTCAGGCCGGGATTTGGCGATGGTGTTGGCCTCGGCGAGGACGTTCTTGGGGAAGCTCAGCGGGAGTTCGTAATGCCGCAGCACGGAGAGCATATCGACCCCTTCTTTATCAGGCGGGCCGAGCACTTCGATGACTTCGCCTTCGGGCGGTGTCTGGCGGGATTCCCACTGGAGGATTTCGACGACGACTTTGTCGCCAATGTTCGCCTTCGTGCCGACATCGCGCGGCTCGGGCACATGGATGGCACCGGGGAGGCGTGGATCATCCGGCGTGACGAAGAGGAACTGGCGGCCTTTTTGCAAAGTGCCGACGAACTGCGTGCGGCCACGCTGGAGGATGCGGACGACGGTGCCGGTGTTTTCCTCCGGGGTCGCTTTGCGCAGGCCCTGGGAACGCACATCGCGCCGCACGAGCACACGGTCGCCATGCATGGCGGTGTGGGTGCCGCTCTCGGGGATGCCGATCTCGCCGATGCCGGGCTCGTCCGGCTGCACAAAGCCGCGCCCGCCACGAGTGATCTGGATGAGGCCGGCAATGAGGTCGGCCTCGCGTGCGACGATGTAGCGGTTGCCCTTCGTGCGGAGGATGAGGCCGCGCTGTTCCATGCCTTTGAGGCAATGCTGAAGTTCCTGCTGACGACGAGGTTCGAGGCGGAGTTGGTCAATCAACTGCGGGACATTGGCGGGCGAGTAATCTGCTTGTCCGAGCAGGTGGAGGATTTTCTGTTCCATGAGCCACCATGGCACAGGGAGCGGGGGAACGCACGATTTGTCTTCCGAGACGATGGACTCACATCCTGAAGTCCACGCTCGTGAGCGGGCCGTAACCCTGATCATGTCATCTGCTGTCCGCCTCCTTTTGTGCCTCTGGCTGCCGGGCCTGATTTCCTGCGCCTCCATGAAACTGCCTCCACTCCAAACCGTCTCCAAGGTCGATCTCCAGCGCTATGTCGGCGACTGGTATGTGTTTGCCCACATTCCGTATTCTTTGGAGAAGGGCAAAGTCGGCACGCTCGACCGCTACGCTCTGCGGCCTGATGGACGGATGGACAATATCTTTCTCTTTCGCCGGGGCAGCCTGGACGCGCCACTGGATCAGTGGAAAGGCGTGGCCTGGGTGCATGACAAGGAGACGAATGCCGAGTGGCGTGTGCAATTCATCTGGCCGCTGCGTGTGCCCTACCTGATCATCGACCTTGATCCCGATTATCAATGGAGTGTCGTCGGTTATCCGAATCGAAAACTCGCCTGGGTGCTGAGCCGGAAGCCTGTGCTCGATGCAGCAACGTATGAAGGCATCCTCAAAAGGCTGGCGAAGCAGGGCTACGATCCAGCGCGACTGGTGAAGGTTCCCCAGCGTCCTGAGTGAGCCTCAAAAACCCCGAGGTGGCGGCGGACCAAAGCCGGGAGGTGGTGGGCCAAAGCCGGGACCGCCTCGACGACCCCGCATTCCAGGTGGGCCTCCAGGACCGCCTGGCCTGCCGCCACCGGGCGGACCTTTCTTTTCAAAGCTGCTGTCCGGCTGACCGCGCCACTGGCGGCTGAGATAGGGGAAGGTCTCGGTGATGTAATAGTGGTAGATGCCCTGAGGATGCTCGGGCGTGACGCCGAAGCGGCCATTGCAATCATCGAGATCGCCAGAACCAGCGACGTATTCATAGTCGGCGGTGAAGGTGCCATCGTAACTGCCACTTGGGCCGCTGCTTGGGCGCGTGCCCTTCTTGAGCTGGTAGCTGGAGCGCATCTTCACCAGCGGACTGGCGGCATCCTTTGGATCACGATGACCATGACTGGCATAGATGGGAAAGCCGTCCGCCGCCCAGCCAACGAACACCATTTTTATGCCATCATCTCTGCCGAGCTTCGTGATCAAACCGGTGGGCAGGGCGTGATAATGATACTGGCCGCCGGGCTGCACATGCGCGTCGTTTTGATCGAGCCCGAGGTCGATCTTGCCGCTCTTCGCCTCGTAATTCCAGGCGCGATCCCCATTCCAAAACTCGCCGGTGCCCGCCTCGAACGGCACGCCATTGAGAGCCACGCCGAACGTCGCATGACGGGATGGATACGGGCTGGGCGAGGGCTTCG
Organism: Prosthecobacter sp.; assembly: GCA_044373575.1. Taxonomy (GTDB): domain Bacteria; phylum Verrucomicrobiota; class Verrucomicrobiia; order Verrucomicrobiales; family Verrucomicrobiaceae; genus Prosthecobacter. The sequence continues at coordinate 13,554 of JBILPY010000034.1, forward strand.
GCGTAAGCGTCATGCGATACTCGTAACTCTGCGCGGCGATGGTGTTGGGATTGCCACGATTGGGAAACTGCCCCGTCTCGTGATCGGGGATGCCGTTGGATTTGATGAGGCGTTTGCCGCCCGACTCAGTAATGCTCACCTGCGGTGCCTCAAGAGCAGTGGCGATAATGGCGAAGCTGGAGACGAGCAGAGTCAGAGTGGAACTGGGTTTCATGATGATCGTAATGAAACACATGCCGAGGCCCGGCGTTTTGGGCTTTACCTGAGCTTAACAAAAATGTCATGCTCGCCTGCGAAATTGCGTTTCCCAACCTCCGTCCTCATGAAGTCAAAACTCATCCTGTGTGCCATCGCGCTGCTGATAACTCCACTGATCCACGCCGACTCCGTCAAAGATCGTGAAGGTGCGGTGCGTGCAGACAAGGCGAAGATGGAGGCGGACAAGCGCTGGGGCTACAATGATGTCGAAAGCGGCTTCAAGCAGGCGAAGCTCACGGGCAAGCCGGTGCTCATCGTGATGCGCTGCGTGCCGTGTCTGGCCTGCATGGGGCTGGACTCGGCGGTGCTGATGGAGAGTGATGCACTCTCCGCGCTGCTCGATCAGTTTGTCTGCGTGCGTGTGATCAATGCCAACGATCTCGATCTCTCGAAGCTTCAGTTCGACTTCGACCTCTCCTTCTCCACGCTCTTTTTCAATGGCGACGGCACGGTGTATGGCCGCTACGGCTCGTGGACACACCAGAAGAACTCGGCGGACCAGACTTTGGCTGGCTACAAGAAGGCTCTCGAGGCAGCACTCGCCATCCACAAAGGCTATCCGGCGAACAAAACGAGTCTCGCGATTAAACAGCCCGGCCCACTCCCCTATGTGAATCCGACTGACATGCCAAAGCTGGCGGAGAAGTACAAGCGTGAGCTCGACTGGAATGGCAAGGTCGTGGGAAGCTGCATCCACTGTCACATGATTGGCGATGCACTGCGCACGTCGTATCGCGACCAAAAACAGCCCGTGCCCGACGAATGGGTTTTCCCGATGCCATCACCAGAGACGCTGGGCATCGCGCTCATGGCAGATCAGGTGGCGACAGTGAGTGCTATCACCACAGGTAGTTTGGCCGAGAAGGCAGGATTGAAAGCGGGCGATGAGATCACGGCCTTTGCAGGGCAACCGCTGGTATCCATCGCCGATGTAAGCTGGGCGCTGCATCGCACAGGCGACAGTGCGCAGCATGAAGTCGTCGTGAAACGCAGTGGAGCGGAAACGAAGCTCATGCTCGACCTGCCCTCCGGCTGGAAGAAGCAGACCGACACCTCCGGGCGCGCCTCCGCGTGGTCCATGCGCGGCATGGCGGCAGGCGGACTGAACCTGCTCGACCTCACGGATGAAGAGCGCAAGCAACGCGGCCTCGGCACCGAAGGAATGGCGCTGTGGGTGAAAGGCCTCGGCATGTACAATATCCACGCAGCGGCAAAGAAGGCTGGCTTCCAAAAGGACGACGTACTGATCGAAGTCGCCGACATCAAGCACCGCATCACGGAAAGCCGCCTCCACGGCCATCTCATGCAGGAGCATCAGCAGGGTGAGAAGGTGCCCGTGAAAGTGCTTCGCGGAGGCAAGACGGTGGAACTGATGCTGCCGATGCAGTGAAAGCAGCAGTTGCGGCCCATCGACTCCACTTGGTAGGATGGGCTCATGCTTCGAGCCCTTTGCTTTCTCTTTCTCACGGCCGCTCTAGCCGCCCAAACCACCTTTGATGCCAGCGGACTGAAGGCGCTGGATGCGGTGGTAGAAAAGGCTGTGGCTAAAAAGAATCCCGCCGGGGCAGTGGTGTGGCTGGAACATCAGGGGCAGACGCACACGCTGGTAAAGGGTGCGCGTGAGCTGGTGCCTGTGCGGGAGGAGATGACGGCGGAAACAATCTTTGATGCGGCGTCTCTGACGAAGGTGATTGCCACGACACCTTCGATCATGATCCTCGCGGATCAGGGAAAGGTGGACATCGAGGCGCCAGCGAGTCGTTATCTGCCGGAGTTTGTCGGTGAGGGCCGCGAGTTCATCCGTGTGCGACATCTGCTGACGCACACCTCGTGTTTGAAGCCGGGCATTCCGAAGGAGCCGACATGGACTGGCTACAAAGAAGGCATCCGCCGGGCCACCAGCAGCATTCCTGATGCACCACCGGAGAGCTTTTTCAGATACAGCGACATTAACTTCATCCTGCTCGGCGAGATCGTGCAACGCGTGAGCAAACAGAAGCTGGATGTGTTTGCCGCAGATCGCGTTTTTAAGCCGCTGAAGATGACCTCGACACGCTTTGTGCCACCGGCGGACTGGCGCTCACGCATCGCGCCGACAGAGCGCGATGAACTCGGGCAGATGCTCAATGGCGTGGTGCATGATCCCACATCGCGGCGCATGGGAGGTGTGACGGGACATGCGGGGCTCTTCACCGCGGCGGCTGACCTCGCTCGCTTTGCACAGATGATCCTGGGTGACGGGCAGCTCGATGGCGTGCGCGTTTTGAAAGCGGAGACCATCGCGCAAATGCAAGGCGTGCAAACCGCAGCGACGGTCTATGAAAGGCGTGGGCTCGGGTGGGACATCGACTCCCTCTACAGCCGCCCACGAGGCGAGGTGTTTCCCATCGGCTCGTTCGGTCACACGGGTTTCACGGGCACGAGTTTGTGGATCGAGCCCGCATCGCAGAGCTTCGTGATCTTTCTCAGTTCACGCCTCCATCCTGAGGGCGGCGGCAGCGTGCGGGATCTCTATGAGTTGGTCGGA
>JBILPY010000351.1:0-5027 GCA_044373575.1 Prosthecobacter sp.
TCGAGTCCCGCCCCGTGCAGCCCGGCGCGGCTGGAACGAAAGTCGATCTCCGGCCGATGCTCGCCGCCTGGGAAAGCGGTCCCTATGCCGACCTCCAGACTGCGCTGAAGAAGCACGACAAGCCCCGCGCCACAGCCGCGCTCACCGGCCTGCGTCAGCAGTGTGTGAACTGCCACACGGTGCTCGGCAAGACACAGATCCAGGTCCCGGAAATCCAATAGACCCGATCTCTCTCCACCGCATGACCCGCGCTGCGGGGAGCCGCGTAAATCGTCTATTGACGCTGCCCCATCCTTCGCCACCCAAGAACGACCCCCATGAAGATCCTCCGCCACTCTGATACCGACTGGAAACAGACTCTCGCCTCCCTCGACCGCCGCGCCGAGGCCAGCGATGCGGTGCGCGAGGTCGTGTCCGGCGTGATCAAAGCCATCCGCGAACGCGGAGACGCGGCCCTCATTGACTACACGGCGAAGTTTGACGGCGCTCAACTGACGCCCGCGATGCTGCGAGTCACAGCGGAGGAGATCGACGCGGCGTGGAAGGCGGCCTCGCCCGAGCTGCGGGCAGCGCTGGAAGCCAGCCACCGGAACGTGTTTGAGTTCGCCCGCAAAAGCATGCGCCAGGACTGGCACGGCCTGAACGAACAAGGCGGCGAGGTGGGCGAGGTGTATCACCCCTTTGAGCGTGTGGGCTGCTATGTGCCCGGCGGCACGGCGCCGCTTGTTTCCACAGCGATGATGACGGTGACGCTGGCCGCTGCGGCAGGTGTCCCGGAGATCGTGGTCTGCACGCCCTGTGGCCGCGATGGCACGGTGAATCCCGGTTTGCTCGCGGCGCTGAAGCTCGCTGGCGCGACGGAGGTCTATAAAGTCGGCGGAGCCCAGGCCATCGCGGCGCTGGCTTACGGCACGGAGACGATTGCGCCGGTGGCGAAGATCGTCGGCCCTGGCAACAGCTACGTGGTGGAAGCGAAACGCCAGTGCCTCGGCGCGGTGTCGATCGACCTTCTGCCAGGTCCGAGCGAGGTGCTGATCCTCGCGGACAAGAGCGGTGACCCCCGCTTCATCGCAGCGGATATTTTGGCGCAGGCCGAGCACGGCAAGGACAGCCAGGCGGGCTTCATCACCGATGACGTGGCTTTGCTCGATGCCGTGGTGGCGCAAGTGGCGGCGCAGTGTGCGAGCCTGAGCCGACAGACGCAGCTCGGCCCGGTGCTGGAGAAGGGCGTGTTTCTCATCCTCACCGGGACGCTCGAAGAAGGCGCGCGGCTGGTGAATGCCTATGCGCCGGAGCATCTTTCGCTGATCACGGAACGCGAGGGCGACATCCTACCGCTGATCCGCACGGCGGGTGCCATCTTCCTCGGCAATCATTCGCCGGTGGCGGTGGGGGATTTCCTCGCGGGCCCGAGCCACACGCTGCCGACGGGCGGTGCAGGCAAGTCCTTCCCCGGTCTGACGGTGGATATGTTCCAGCGCCGCACCAGCATCATCCGCCTGAGCCGCGAGGCCTGCGCGAAATCGGAGTCCGTGGTGCGCGCCTTTGCCGAAGTGGAAGGTCTGGACGCGCACGGACGCTCGGTGAGCATTCGTGGGGAGTGAAGATTACTTTGCCCGACGTGCGATCACGAAGGGCAGATTCAGCAGCGAATAGAACACCATGCTCAGGGCGATGAGGCTGGCGACGTACCATGGCCATGGCCCGAGATGGTCCATGAGGCTGGCGTTCTCCGGCGTGTGGCAGAGGAAGGCGTAGTTCGTTTTCAAAAGCGCGTTCAGTGAGCCGACCACGACGGCGTAGAGCATCGTCACCCCAAACATCCGCAGCACCGCCCCGGCACGCGGGGGACATTTCATCGAGGTCACGACATGCAGCGAAGTCACGACGACTCCCGCGTGCAGCAGGAAGAAGGCAAAGAAGCGCGGATCTGGATAGTCCACCTTCAGATTCGGGGTGAGCAGACCCTGCAGGGTGCCTGCGAGACCAAAGAAATAGACGATCTCACAGGCCAGCCGATGCCTCGTCCAAAGTGCCACGGCACCACTGACCGAGGCGATGTCGCAATAGTGGAAAGGCAGACCGTTGTTGAGATCCAGATCCCCGGCCTTCCAGTGAAAAAAAGCCGAAGCAGGCCAGGAGAGGAGGAGCAGCGAGCCGAGCACGCGCTCCAGAATCACCGCCACTCCAGGCCGCCAGCGGCGTGCGGCGGCCAGAGTGAACCAGAGGCAAACCGTGAGCATGAGCACGGTCTGATGACTCGGGCTGAAGGCGACGAAGGGTGGGCTCATTGGAAAGTGGGAGATCAGAATCTGGGTTCGTTGCCGGGCTTCCACTTGATGCCGCAACCGCTGCTTGGCAGCTGTGGATCGAGCGGCGGCTCGCCCGAAAGCATCCGGCTCATGGCCTCGCGGAGGTCCGCACCGGTGACGGGTGAAGAGTTCTTCGGGCGGGCGGAGTCAAACTGGCCGCAGTAGGCGAGCTTCAGTTCGCCATCGAAGAGGTAGAAGTCCGGCGTGCAGGCGGCGACATAGGCTTGGGCCACACTTTGATCTGCATCGACAAGATAAGGGAAAGTCCAGCCATGCTGCGCGGCGAACTCGATCATCTTTTCCGGCGCATCGGCGGGGTAGCGGTCGGTGTCGTTGGAATTGATCGCCACCACGGCGACCCCCTGGGCCTCGGCGTCTTTGGCAAAGGCGCTCAAAGCCGAAGCGAGATGCACGACGAAGGGGCAGTGATTGCAGACAAACATCACCATCAGCCCACGCGGACCACGGACGTCGTCGAGGGTGAAGCGTTCGCCATGGGCGTCAGGCAGATCAAACTCAGGTGCGTGCGAACCCGGCGGTAGTATGCGGGTGGAAAGTGTTTCAGCCATGGCGCTGCGTGTAGCGGGAGATGCTGAAATGGACAAGCACGGATGTGGGCGGTGTAGGTAGAAGCCAAGCGGACTTTGCGATTCTTCCCGGCTTTTGGCTTGCCACTGAGGGAAGATTAAGAGACATTAACCAAGATGAAATGTCCGCATTGCAGTTCCCCCCTCATGACAGGCCAGACGGCCTGCACGGATTGTGGGTTTTCGGCAGCGGCCATACGGGCCTACCTCGGCGCGGACTGGGTGCGCCTGGAGCGGGTCACTGATGTGGCCGGGCGGCTGAATCTGCGCGAGACGCGGCATCTGGAAACCGTGCTCGATGAATTTGAGCGGCGCTTCCCCCAGTGCTTCATGGCGGCCTACATCGGCGTGCTGCCCGAGACACTGACGCTCACCGACCTTGGCTTCTGGTTGATCAATCACGGCGCCTTCCAGACGCACCAGATCTCCCGGCGCAATGACTTTGCCATCGTGCTGCTGATCGACCCGCTGCGCCAGCAGGCAGGCTTCACCCTGGGCTACGCTTTGGAAAAAGTCCTGCCCGAGCCAGTGCTCCAGACGATTCTGAAAAAGCTGAGTCGCCCGCTGCATCGTGGAGCCTTCGGGCAGGCCATCGAGCTGGCCAGCACCATGATCGACAAAGCCCTCCGCTCCGCAGCAAGCCTGGAACCACGCCAGCCCGAGCGTCCGCCCGCGATGGTGGGAGATGCCTCCGATCTCGGTCTGCAAAGTCTCCGCCTTCCGACACGCCAGCTCACCCGTCCCCATGCAGGCCACAAATCATGACCGCCCATCCATCGGCGTGGTTTGGGCGCTGCTCCTGACCGCCTTTGGACTCGCGGCCGCCGCCGCCCAGTCTGTGGATGAGGAACTGCCCCTGCCCCGCTGGGAAAAAGATCCCCCGGTCAAAAAATCGGACGCGGGGAATCACTTCAATTCCCTGCTGCCAGCAGACCCGCTCCTCCCCGCCCTGCCCGAGCCTCAGAGCATGCTCCAGAGCGGCCCGCGCCTCGGGGATGCACCGCCTTCCGTTATGTCCGGCTATGGCGATGTCGGTCCCATGGACCTCTCACTTTTCCTGCACGGCAGCATCCTCCAGGAGCAGAAAAACCCGCCGCCAACGCACGCCCCAACTCCAGTGCTCGCCCTGCGTGATCTTTCCCAGGACATCACCCGCGCCCTTCTGGACGCACCCTCCAATGACCTGCTGATCGACCCGCAGAACCTCGTGCCGGAAGTCACTCGTGGTGACGTGGAGCGGCTGCTCGCCTTTCACGCCGGAGAGTCCACCATCCGAATCTACCTGCTCGTGATCGATGCCGATCAAAAGCTGCCCGACTCCTTTGACCTCGGCCTCCTGGCCCACGGCGCACTGAAGCGCCAGGCCTCCTGCCTCGCCGTCTATCCGCTCGGCGAACCCTGGCGCGCACGCCTGCTTCTCTCTCAATCCGTTCACAGCGCAGGAACCTCCGCCAGTCTCGCGGATATGGCCGCCGACTGCATCCGCGACGCACAACAGGTCGAAGAAGAGGGAGCACAGCTACAACGCTATGCCGTAAGGCTCTCCACCCGGCTCTTCTGGCTGCAAAAATTACTGACAAACACGCCCGTCAAAGCAGCCAGCAATGCCCCGCGTCTGCTCGAAGTCGTCGGGCAGGATGCCAGCCCAGCACCTGCCGCCGTCGCGATCGACATTCGTTTGTGGCTGGCGCTCGCCGCCACCGCCGTATCACTGCTCGCCTTGATCGCCATTCTCCTCCTCAAACGCCACCCCACATCCCGCAGAAGTTCCCCCACTTCTCACACATGGATTCTACCAGAACCTGAAGCCACCCCTCGGCTGGGCGGCGCTTTTTCCGGAGGAGCCGGGGCTGTCGCCTCGTTCAAGTCGTGAGTTCGTGCCACGCGGCATGAATCATCCTGATCTTTCCCATGGGTTAGTTCGCATCACATCCATTTTGCGCTCGCCCACCGTATCCCTACCCTGCTAAATAATAGGCCTCCCGTCCTCCCCCCGACCTGCATGTCCAAAAACCTCAGTGCTCTCTCCTTCCGCAAAGGTGTCGAAAAAAATGTCTTCGAACGCATGGTCGATGCCGCCGACAAGTCTGGCACCGCCGAGAAGAATGACGTCGTTCGCCAAATGGGC
>JBILPY010000350.1:0-5027 GCA_044373575.1 Prosthecobacter sp.
GGGCATCAAGCGAGCGCCAGAGTTCTTTGCCGCTGTCCTTATCAAAAGCCACCGCCACGCTGCCAGGGCCACCGCAGAGGCAGATGAGGCGATTGCCATCGAGCAAGGGATGACCCGCGAATCCCCAAATGGGCGTTTTCGCATCGAACTCGGTTTTGAAATCATGCGACCACAGCATCTTGCCATTCGCGGCATCGAGACAGAAGAGATTTCCTTCCGCGCCGAGCGTCCACACGTTGCCATCACTGACGACGGGCGTGCAGCGCGGGCCGGTGGAGTAACTCATCGTGTAGGTGCAGTCGTAGCGATGCTCCCAGATCTGCGTGCCTGTGGCAGCATCGAGACAGAGCACGCGCTCCGTGCCTGGAATGATGCCACGTGAGAAGGCATTACCGGGTGCGGCGCTCTTTTCCTCCACCTGACGATCCATGAGATAGACTTTGCCATTCGCGATGGCAGGTCCGGTGTAGCCACCGCCGATCTTCGTGCGCCAAAGCACCTTGGGAGCGCCTGCTGGAAAGGCATCAATGATACCTGTTTCACGCCACACACCATCGCGTTGCGGACCGAGCCACTGCGGCCAGTCGTCGGCATGGAGAGCGGCGGAGACGAGGAGGAAGAGCAGCGTGCGCATGAGGCAGACAAACTCGCTCAGGCGGGTCATGTTGCGGACAATTTACGCGTCGCTTTGCAAAGGCAGCTTCACCGTCACCACCGCACCGCCGTCTGGATGATTGCACAGACTCATTTCGCCGCCATGCGCAGAGATGATCTCCTGCACCACGTTCAGCCCGACGCCCATGCCGCCTTCTTTTTCGGAAAAGAAAAGCTCTGCGCCATGAGCTAGTGCTGCTTCGGAGAGTCCGGCACCATGATCGCGAAAGCTGATCTCCACGCGTTGCTCTAAGCATTGCTGGGTGATCTCCAACTCACCTCCGCGCGGCATGGCTTGGATGCCATTGAGCAAGATGTTTCGAAACACCTGCTGCAAGCGTGCTAGATCGCCCTGCATGGGCATTCGCGGGAGCACTGGATGCCTGATCAGCACCCCCGCGTGATCCGCCTGCGCTTTCAGCGCCGCTACTGTCTCCGTCAGCAATTCACGGGCGTCCAGCCTCTGCATCTTCGGCGGCACAGGGCGCGTGAGGTAGAGCCACTGGTTCACCAGACCCTCGATCACCCGCGCCTCACTCTGCACATGTTGTAGCGACTGCGCGGACTCGGCATCCAACGCCCCCACATCCATGAGCTGTGCATGAAGTTGGATGGACGCGAGCGGGTTCTTGATCTCATGCGCCAGCCCCGTGGCCACACGGCCCAGCAGCGCCATGCGTTCGGATTGCTCGCGCCTCTGCCGCTCCTCGATCAGGTCATCACGCGCCTGCGTCAGCGCCCTCGCCAGTTCGCCGATCTCATCGCCACGCTCCGCCTCTGCGGGGACGTGCTCTTTGGAGGCAAAGAAGCCTCCAAGTCCGCGCGTGAGCTGCTGCACCGGCCGCACCACCTGCCGTGCGATCATCCAGCCCAGCGCAGCGGAGAGCAGCCAGAAGGCGAGCACCGCATTGCGCGTCGCCGGATGCCACAGGCTCAGCGTCGCCTCAGGCGTCTTGCGGATGAAGAGCATGTCATGCCGCTCATCCAGCTTCAGCACGAGTGCCTGCCACTGGCCTGATAACTCATGCACTATTCCCATGGGCAGTGTTTTCAATGGAACGGATTCATGCTCGGTGAGAGCTGGCTCCAGCAGGCCTTTTTCATCACGGAAGTGAATCTGCATTCGCAGAAGCTTGCCGAGATCGTCAGCAAGCTTGGCACTGCGCGGCAGGTTCATGCGCTGAACAAAATCCGCGTCTGCCTGAGCCAGCGCCAAGAATACGCGCCCATGCTCAGCCTGCTGTTGATGCCGCAGCCAGGCCAGCAGCAGCAACGAGCCCGCCACCACAAACGCAGCAAAGTTCACGACGAATCGTGTGGCGAGGCTGCGGGGGCGTGGCAGGGGGACATCCATGCCGCTTCATCCACCTTTTGCGCCGCTGCGCAAGGTCCAGGAATGAGTGCGACTCGGACTCAGGTCTTCTTTCCGATGAAAGTCAGGTAGCGCCAGAGGTCGCCGTAGCCGTGCTTCACCTCGCAGACGAGGGGCAGGAAGTGCTGGCGCAGTTCCTGGAGTACCTGGCCTTCCATGCGGACGTGGTTCACGCCCATCCACCGGCGAAACCAGGCCCAGCGGCTCTGGTGGAAGTCCACGACAGCCACGAGACCGCGCTCACTGAGGTCCTCGCGACAGAGACGGAGAACCTCGTCGTAGCCAGGGTTGATCATCGATAGCGAGTAGCTCAGGACGATGAGATCAAATTTTTGATTCATGGCCACGGGTGCATCATAGCGACGATGCAGCAGGCCGATGCGTGAGCCGTAGTTTTTTACTTTGGCGCGGGCGCGGTCCAGCATGTCGCGGGAGAGATCGAGCCCCATGATCTGAGCTTTTGGGAAGCGTTCAGCCAGCTGCACCAGATTCTTTCCCGTTCCACATCCGATCTCAAGGATTCGCTGTGGCATGGTGATCTGCTGCGCCGTGCTGCGGATAAGTTTGCAGCGACCAAAAAGAAAGGCCCAGCGGGTGAGGTCATACATGCCAGCGTGCCAGCGGTAGTAGCTGGCGAGCGAATCATTGTTCGTCGGCTCAGCAGCGGGAAGTGCGGTTGACATCGTGCTCATGCGGTGACTTGGGCAAGGAGTGTGCAGCCGTAGGTGCCCACGCGATCCTCCGCGTGAGTGCGTGCGGCGAGGGTGTCATTGAGCTGGAGCCGTTGACGCGCGAATTCGGGGATGAAGTCGATCACAGGGCTGGCGGAGCGCATGAGGATCGTTGTTCCCGGTCTGCTGTTTTCCAAAATGAGCTGCCACTCTTCGGCGAGCGCCTGAGGCTTGTGTGCGGCGAGCCAGTCCTGATGATCCAGCAGCACATAGTGGCTATAGGGACCGGGGTTTTCACGGAGGAAATTCGCCACCGTGGTGCTGTGGGTAGTGATGCGGCCCACTCGTTCACGCAGCATGGGTTGATGCTCTTCGCGGAGGTAGTTCGGGCAGCACTCGCGTGTGTAGTGGCCGGTGAGATAGACGCGCCAGAAATAGTTCTCCCAAAATGGGATCTCGGTAAGCACGTGCTCCATCTTGGAGCGGATGTAGCCCGTGAGCCCGCCTTCAAATTGGGTCTCGATGAGCCGCACCTGAGCACGTGGTACACCGAGCATTGTCATGGCCATGGGTTGACGAAGCAGCCAAGTCACGAGGCCACTCCAGAGCACCGGTTTGATGTGAGCGTAGAGACGCTTCTGCTCCTCCAAGTCCGTCACTTGAAGCAGTGCATCGACATAATCACGCACCTTGCTGCTGCCAAAGAAGGTGTGCAGCGCGATCCACGCCATCTGGCCCGCCGTACCACGGTAGTAGAAAGAAGGGTTGAGCGGTGAGCTGCGGAAGTAGTAGCTCTTCGACTTCCAGTAACGATTGGCGAAGGGATGCAGATCGGCACGCAGCGTCTCCAGCAAGCCTTTGAAGTCGGGATGACTGCCCTGGCCGAAGAGCTGGAAGAGTTCCGCAAAGTCACCGCGCTGGATCATCGCGATCTTGAGTTGGAGCAGCGCATTCTGGCGAGGATTCATGTCCACCGCATGGATCTCGGCTGGACCATGGAGCAGATAGTCGAGCGCATTGCAGCCAGCGCTGGTGATCATGACCAAGCGACTGTCTGAGCGGAGATTCAACATCTCACGATCTAGTCTCGGGTCCTCCCAGCAGGTGTTATAGACGAGATTCCCGCCATGAACTTGGCTGAAGATCGCATCCTGGGCGCGATGACTGATCGTGGGTGACTTGGGTTTCGTGCTCGTGGGCATGTGCCGTAACCAAGCTGCCTTTTCCCACAAACGCAGGCAGCTTCGTGCAACGAAATCGTTAGACCGGCACTACTTGAAGACCACGTCCACGCCCATCGCGCTCTTGGAGGCAAAGCCAGGGATGAGCGTGGGTTTGCGGGCGGCGATGAGGCGATAAATCAGAGACAGACCATTCAGGATGATCATCCGATCCACCACGCGATAGCCACGCTGCCGACGCATGAGGAACTGCACGGCCCAGGCGAGGTAACGCGGGTTCAGCAGCAGTGGCTTGAAGTCGGTCTTGATGCGATAACGGGCCCGCAGACCACGCTTGGCATATTTGGTTTTGTAGGCGGCTTTGGCAGCAAGCAGGCGCGACTCGATGTCGGGCGCATCTTCGGCGAAGTAGTATTCACGCGCCAAAGCCAGAAGGCGGAAAGTGTCACGCATGTACTCGATGTCCGCCACGGGAACACCGGCGCGTTCGGCGAGCGGGATCATGCGGTCGAGATTGTCGAGACAGCGACGTGCACTGCGCAAAGCCGAGTCGGCATCGCGGACGAAGTAGCGGAGCAGTCGGCGGAGGCTGTGCGAAACGAAGATGTTTCCCCAATAGACTTGGAGCATCGGTGGGATGCGCACGCGGCGGAAGAAGAGCTTCTGCCGTGCATATTCCTCGATGTAGAGCAGTTCGCGGATGCACTCGTCAGCCAGACGGAGGAGTTCTAAAAGCGCATCGGCATCGCCGAGGCGGCGCTCTTTGGCAAAGTCACGCACGGCGTCTTCCACGAGCGCACCATCCTTCATGATGCGGATGGTGACGAAGGTGTTCAGGTCCGTCCACACCGCTTCGGGATCGAGGAAGGCGAGCCGGCGAAACGGCACCCAGCCTCCGGTTTGGCACCAGACCATGCAGCCGATCACGTTCTCCGCCTGCCGTAGCTCGCGGGCATACTCTTCATAGAGCCAGCCGACAGGGCTCGGATACTCACCGCAGCCTTCGTATTCGCGCCGCGTTTGCAGTTCCACGATCTTGGGCAACGGCGTGCGGAAGAAGTTCCGATTCAGTGGCAGGTAGCGGAAGAAATCGCTCTCGCCATACTTCATCGATACAACGAGTGCGGGGCTGTTGATGCCTTCAAACAC
>JBILPY010000352.1:0-5023 GCA_044373575.1 Prosthecobacter sp.
ACCGGCCTACAAGGCGGAGGACTGCTCGTCAGCATCCAGGATGCCACTGAAAAATGCCGCCATGAGGAGCAACTCCGCGCCACAGAGGCTAAGTTCCGCGTCCTCCTGCAAGAAGCGCCCCTGCCCATCGTCCTCATGGACAAAGCCGGGTCTGTTTTCGAGGTAAATCACCTCGCAGAAGAACTTCTTGGTCATCCGAAGAACGAGCTGCGCCGTCACCCGTTGGACCGCTGGCTGACGGCAGATAGCGGCAGTGCACGTGCCGAAGCTGCGCGAGAGCTTCAGCTTCGCAATCAGCGCAGCACCAGCCTTGAAGTGAACATCATCAAGGATACCGCCGAGCTCAAGTCGGCCCGACTGCACCTCGCCCAAGTCATGGATGCCGATGGGGAGCCTCACTGCACCATTCATTTCTTCGAGGCCACTCCGCCTCCGGTTTTCGTCGAACTTGCCTCAGCCTCAGCATCAGGCGTCCGGATGCCCGCCCAAGCCCGCCCAGACACCCTTCTTTTCCAAACCAACGTCCACGGCCGCATCAAGACCTGCTCTGAGCGTGGGCTTGACCTCCTCTCCCTAGCTAAAGAAGAAGCTCTCGGCCAACCGCTTCACCTGCACTTCCGTCCCTCCGATGCCACCGGCTTTTATGCCGATCTAGGTCAGTGGGCACGTCAACCGGGAAAAATCACAGAGCTCGTCTGCTTCTCCCACACTGGAGACCGAAATCCAGTCAGGGTGAAAATTCAGCCGATGGGCCATGATGGGCACGATTTCGCCCTCTACGAAGCATCAGAATCCAGGGGCGAGACCGCCCAGTCAAATCAGCCTAGTATATCAGACCACGCTAGCTTCCCGATACTCCCCCTGAGCGTTGGCCAGCCCGCACCCAACGTGAATCTGGCCCGCGAGAAGCTTTTACTCTCCGAGACCCATCACCGAATCAAGAACCACCTCCAAATCATTTCCAGTCTCCTAAACCTGGAATCCAACAGCATCATTGATCCCATCGCGCGCGGAGCCTTGCGCTCCAGCCAGAATCGCGTCCGTTCCATCGCAGACCTTCATCAGCACCTTTACCAAGTAGCCCTCGGCACTGGCGACGACTTCCGTGAATTCGCCGAAGTGCTGCTCCAGCGCCTGCGTGATTGCTATGGCGTGAAGCCTGAGCGTATTCAAGTTCATCTCGATCTCGAAACTGGCACCATCCAACAGGAATGGCTCATGCCTCTGGCCCTCACGCTAAATGAAACCCTCTCCAATTGTTTCGAGCACGCTTTTCCCGATGGCCGGACAGGCGAGATTCAAATCTCCCTGCGATACAGTGGCGAGATCGGCGAACTCACCGTTACAGACAACGGCATAGGCCTATCAGAAAGCGTCCGTCCAGGCAGCAGCTCAGGCCTTGGTCTGAAAATTCTCGCTGTTTTTGCCGAGCAAATGCGCGGCCAACTCCAGCTCGCCCGACCCGAACTGGGCGGGACTGAAATTCGTTTGCGATTTCCTATAGCAAGTTCTGATATTTAGAGTTAGCTTGGTTTCGCTAACTCCAAATGACCGGTTTTGACCGAATCCGCATACTTATCGTCGAGAATGAAGGTCTCGTCGGCTGTGACATGGCCGCGTTTCTGAACGATCTCGGCTACCGCGTCGTGGGCACTTGCACCACAAGCGACGCCGCCATTCGCCTCTTCGATGACCTTCGCCCCGATCTCGTCCTCATGGACGTCCATCTCGATGGACCCACTGATGGTATTGAGACTGCCCTCCGCCTCCAGCAACGCGGCCCCGTGGCCATCGTCTATGTCACCGCCTGCGCCGACCTGGAGACCGTGGACCGCGCTCGCGAAACCCACCCCCAGGGTTACCTGCTCAAACCCTTCAGCCACGACGAACTCCGCCTCACCGTCGAAGTCGCCGCTGCCCGTGTACAAGACGAAATCGAGCGCCGCCGCCGTGAGCAGAGCTACTTTGAGACCTTCGAAAGTCTGGCCGATGGAGTCATCGTGGCCGACCTCGCCGGGCTCATCGTCTTCAGCAACCCCGCCGCCGCGCGCATCACTGGATGGGCCCAGCCCGAGAGCGTGGGGCGCTCCCTGCACGAGGTCTTCCGCATCTACCTTCCCAGCGGTGAGCCCGCCATGGTCGAACTGACCACCCCCTCCCAGCCTCAGCAGGAGCGCACCGTCTGGCTCACCACCCACGAAGGACAGCGCGTTGCCGTCCAGGACCGCTCCACCCCGTTGCGGGACCAAAGCGGACAACTGACTGGCGTCGTCATTCTCTTCCGTGCCCTGCCAGCCCCCGCGGATGCAGCCGTCGCCTCCACAGCACCCGACATCAGCAGTTCCACCCAGGCACCTCTCGTCGATGTCGTCGAGAGCATCTCCGATCCACTCATCGCCCTTGATGGTCGCTGGCGCATCACTTATGCCAATGCCAGCGCACAGCAGCTCTTTGGACGCGGCGCGGACAAGCTTCTCGGAGCCGATCTCTGGGATCTTCTGCCCGCAGCCACGCGAGAAGAGCATTACGGTTCCCTCGGGCGCGCCATGCTTCACCGCGAGACCGTCAGCCGGGAACTCTATTTAGAGGAAAAACAAATCTGGATTGAACTGCGCGGCTATCCTTTTGCCGAAGGCCTCCTGCTCCTTCTCCAGGACATCACCTCTAAGCGTGAAGAAGCCGAACGCCGCAGCCGCCTCGACCGCCTCGAATCCCTCGGGCTGCTCGCACGCGGCTTCGCGCATGAGTTTAATAACCTGCTCACTGTCCTGCTCGGCAATCTCTCACTCGCCGAGATGCGCCTGCGCACCGTCATTCAGCTCCCGGAGATCCACACCGCCAAGCAGGCCACTCTTCAGGCCCAGAGCCTCGTGCAGCAACTCCTCACCTTTGCGCGCGGCGGAGCCCCCATCAAGCGGCCCACCCAGCCCGGCGAGCTCATCGAGCAGTTCTTCCAACATCACAGCCGCGCCCCGCGCATCGAGTATCGCCTGGAGATCGTCCCGAATCTCCCCACGCTTGCCATCGACCCTGCGCAGATCCGCCGCCTGCTTGGAAATCTCATCCGTAACTCCGAGCAGGCCCAACCCGACGGCGGCGTCATCACCGTTCGCTGCCATCCCCACGATCCAGGGGAAACCTATCCGCATGAGCTCACGAGCGATCATCCAACCACGCCCACCGGCATTCTGATTGAAGTACAGGACCGCGGCGAAGGCATCTCCACCGAGAATCTTTCCCATATTTTCGAGCCCTACTTCAGCACCCGCAAAGCCGAGAACGCCACAGGCCTCGGGCTCACCGTCTGCGAAAGCATCGCCAAAGCCCACGGTGGCTCCATTTCCGTCCGCAGCGAACCCGGCAGTGGCACCAGCGTCAGCCTCTACCTCCCCGTCGATGCCGATGGTGAAGAAGTCGATGCCCTCGGACTAAGCCGCGCCTTCGAGACCGCCCCGCAGGCCTCCAGTACACGCATTTTAATCCTCGAAGACGATCCCCTCGTCCGCGCCCTCATCGTTCGCAATCTCACCAGTCAGAACTACGAAGTCACCGAGACCGTCGAGGGCGGCGAGACAGTTCGCGCTTATCAGGAAGCCCGGCAAAACAACCGCCCTTTCGACCTCGTCATCCTCGATCTCAGCATCCCCAACGGCATGGGCGGCGTGCGTGCGATGGAGAAACTTCGCCAGATCGACCCCGAAGTGCTCGCCATCGTCTCTTCTGGATACAGCGACGACCCTGTCATGGCCAAACCCGCCAGCTACGGTTTTGCCGCCGTTTTGCCAAAACCCTACGAACCCGCTGACATGATCCGCCTTGTGAAGAGCGTGCTCAATCAGCGCACCGTCGGCAAGTGACAGAGTGCCGCCAGAGACAAAAGCGGCATAAACATTACATAGCAGCGGCTGGTTCGATGGCGTAGCATCCGCCATGCCTGCGTTCACCCCTCTCAACTGGCACGCTGAGAAAATCGAAACCACGCTGACCGCGCTGCAAAGTGAAGCTCGCTCCGGCCTCTCCGGCCCCGACTCAGCAGAACGACTTATCGAATACGGGCCGAATGAGTTGCCCGAGGCAAGACACAAAGAGCTTTGGAAAGTCTTCGCCGCACAGTTCGCCAGCCCGCTCATCTACATCCTCTTTGTCGCCGCAGTGATCTCATTCGCGATGTCTCATGCGAGTGATGCTGTCGTGATCCTCATCGTCGTGCTGATTAATGCCGTGATCGGTGCCGTTCAGGAAGGCCGGGCCGAGCACTCCATGACGGTACTTCGGAAGCTTTCCACACTCAAAGTCCGCGTCGTGCGGGATGGCCGTGAAACCATCATCGAAGCTCGTATGCTCGTGCCGGGAGACATCCTCCTGATCGGTGCAGGCGACCAAGTTGGTGCCGATGCACGGCTGCTCGAAGCCGCTGCCCTGGAGGCCACCGAAGCGGCGCTCACCGGCGAATCTCTGCCCGTTTTAAAACACACCGAGGTGGTGCCGGAGGAGGCCTCTCTGGGTGATCGAAAAAACATGATTTACTCCGGCACGCATCTTACGGCTGGCCGTGGACGCGCCGTCGTCGTCGCCACCGGCCTGCAAACCGAGGTCGGGAAGATCGCCCGGATGACAGCGACTGCGGAAGAGCCAAAGACACCGCTGGAGCAGCGCCTCCATCAGTTCGGGCAATTGCTCGTCGCCGCCAGCATCGTACTCTTTGCCCTCGTGCTCGCCTTTGGCCTCATGCGCGGCATTCCGTTCGTGGACATCTTCATGGTCGCCATAAGCCAGATGGTCTCCATGGTGCCCGAAGGACTGCCCGTCGCCATGACCATCGCCCTCGCCGTCGGCATGCAGCGCATGGCACGTCGCGGAGCCATCGTACGCCGTCTTGCCGCTGTGGAGACGCTGGGATCGACGAGCATCATTTGCAGCGATAAAACAGGCACGCTCACGAAGAACGAGATGACCGTCACCACCCTCGTGCTGCCCGACGGACGCCGCGTCCAGGCAACTGGCGCGGGTTATTCACCCGAAG
>JBILPY010000353.1:0-5018 GCA_044373575.1 Prosthecobacter sp.
AGGGGGCGGATAGTGGGTGTGGTGCTCCCGCATGGGGAGCTGGGCGAGCCAGGAGAGGAAGAGGAGGGCGAAGACGCAGAGGTGCAGCCAGGCGTAGCCCTCCCGCCCTGGGAGGTGGGTGAGAAGCTGCTGAATGACGAATCCGGCGCCGACGCCGAGGACGGCCTGCATGATGTAGCGGGCTGACCAGCCGGCGGCGCGGACTTTTTCCGGCACCATGCGGGTGACCATCTCCATCCAGGCGACGACGGTGACGCCGCCGATGAGGCCGGAGACGAGGGGGGTGAGGACGACGAGGGGGAGGAGCCAGCCGCCGAGGTCCTCGACGAGGAGGAGGATGAGGCCGGTGATGAGGTAGGGCAGTCTCTGCAGGAGGCCGAAGAAGAGGACCCAGGGCTTGAAGCGCGGGAGCTGCTCCACGACGGGGGCGATGAAGAGGCCCATGACGGCGAAGGCCGCCGGGAGCAGTACGGGCATGATGGCGATGACCCAGGGCAGGCCGCCGAGGGACTGGACCATCTTTGGCAGGACGCTCTCGGGGGCAAGGAAGGCGGTGCCGCCCATGTAGAGTCCGCCCTCCAGCACGTGGCACACGAAGTTCCGCCGCACGTGGTGGGCGTCTTTATGGGTGTGCTGGGACTGGGGGGACTGCGGCATTCAGTGGGTGATCATGCCGCCCCGACCTGCCGCAGCCAGTCCTGGAGATTGTAGTAGTTCGTCACCCGTGCCACGCGGCCTGCGCGCAGGTCAAAGAAGGCGCCGACGCGTAACCAGTAGCTCTGGCCGGTGGCGGGTGGCAGGCCCTCGTCTGTATTCAAATACTTGCCACGGATGTAGAACTCGGCGGCGCCGCGTGTGCCGTCGGCATTGGCGAAGGCGACGAGCTGCTCCACCTGCTCGGCGTAGCTGCGGTCCATGCGCTGGAGGAAGGCGCGGAAGGCCTCTCGCCCGATCTCGGCTCCGCCTTGATTGATGTCGTGCACCACATCCTCCGTCAGCAGGGCCAGCATCGCCTCGCGATCCCCGGCATTGAAGGTGGCGTAGTAGGTGCGGATGAGGTCTTCCGCCGCAGTCTGAAGGTCTGGCATAGGCCCCGTAGGGTGGCGCGGGGCGTTGGAGCGTCAAGCGTCAGAGGGTGAGGAGACTTTGGCTTGCCAAGTTTCCTCAGCAATGCACCTCGGGGAGGCCGTGGTGGGCCAGGGAGGCTTTGACGAAGCCACGGAAGAGGGGGTGCGGATCGTTGGGCTTGCTCTTGAACTCGGGGTGGAACTGGCAGGCGACGAAGAAGGGGTGCTCGGGCAGTTCGATCATCTCGGTGAGGCCGCCCTTCTGGGAGGTGCCGCTGATCTTCATGCCGTGGCTGACGAGCTGGTCCTTGTAGTCGTCGTTCACCTCGTAGCGGTGGCGGTGGCGCTCGTTGATGACATCGCTCTTGTAGAGCTCGTGGGCCTTGGTGCCAGGGAGCAGTTCGGTGACCCAGTTGCCGAGGCGCATGGTGCCGCCGAGTTGCTTCACTTTCTTTTGCTCCTCCATCATGCTGATGACGGGATGGGGGGTGCCTTTGTCAAACTCGGTGCTGGTGGCGTCCTTCAGGCCGCAGACGTCGCGGGCGAATTCGATGACGGCGATCTGCATGCCGAGGCAGATGCCAAAGAAGGGGATGCCTTTTTCGCGGGCGTAACGGGTGGCGGCGATCTTGCCCTCGGTGCCACGGTCGCCGAAGCCGCCGGGGATGAGGATGCCCTGGAGGCCGTTGAGGTAGATTTCAGGGCCTGCCTTTTCGATGGCCTCGGCATCGACGCGGACGATGTCCACGCGGGCGTCTTTGGAGGCTCCGGCGTGGGTGAGGGCTTCGTAGATAGATTTGTAGGCGTCCTGGAGCTCGATGTATTTGCCGACGACACCGATGCGGACGTGGTGGGTGGGGTGGATGACGCGCTGGACGAACTGGCGCCACTTGGAGAGATCGGGCTGGGGGGTGTCCAGGTGGAGGAGATTGCAGACGGTGTCGTCGAGGCGCTCTTCGTGCAGCTTCAAGGGGACCTCGTAGATGCTGTGCTTCACGTCGCGGACTTCGACGACCTGCTCGATGGGGACGTTGCCGAAGAGGGAGATCTTTTCACGGACGTCGAGATCCAGTGGATGCTCGGTGCGGGCGAGGATGATGTGCGGGGCGATGCCGATCTCGCGCAGCTTGGCGATGGATTGCTGGGTGGGCTTGGTCTTCAGCTCCTGGGCGGCCTTGAGGTAAGGGATGAGGGTGGCGTGGATGAAGAGGACGTTGTCGCGTCCCGCCTCGATGGCGAACTGACGGATGGCCTCCAGGAAGGGCAGGCCCTCGATGTCGCCGACGGTGCCGCCGATCTCGGTGATGATGACATCGCCGCCCATGATCTCGGCGACGTCATGGACGCGCTGTTTGATCTCATTGGTGACGTGGGGGATGACCTGGACGGTGCGGCCCTGGTATTTCCCGGCGCGCTCTTTTTCCAGCACGCTCTGGTACACCTGCCCGCTGGTGAGGTTGTTCAGGCGGGAGAGATTGGTGTGGGTGAAGCGCTCGTAATGGCCGAGGTCGAGGTCGGTCTCGGCACCGTCATCGAGCACATAGACTTCGCCGTGCTCGTAGGGGTTCATCGTGCCGGGGTCGATGTTGAGGTAGGGGTCGAACTTCTGCATGATGACCTTCAGGCCACGGAGTTCGAGAAGGGTGGCGAGGGAGGACGCGGCAAGACCTTTTCCCAATGAGCTGACGACGCCGCCGGTGACAAAGATGTATTTCATGGGCTTGGAAGTGGGAGGGGTAGGCACGTGTGGGGGGAGGTAGGGTCAGGGGGTGGTGGAAAGCTGGCGCTCGATGGCGTCGGCCTGCTCGCGGGTATCGACACCGGGGGAGAGATCATCGGTGAGGACGACGCGGAGGCGGGTGCCGTTTTCAAGGGCACGGAGTTGCTCGAGGGACTCGGTTTGCTCAAGCCGTGAGGGTGGCCAGGCGACGAACTGGAAGAGAAAGTCGCGCTGGAAGCCGTAGAGGCCGAGGTGGCGGTAATGCTGGGTGTGCGCGCTGGCATTGCGCACGAAGGGGAGGGGAGAGCGCGAGAAGTAAAGCGAGTCGCCATTCACATCGAAGACGACCTTGACGACGTTGGGGTCGGCGACCAGGGCCGTGTCATGAATCGGCGCGGCGGCGGTTATCATGCGGATGCTGGCATCGCCCTGCAAGGCGAGGGCGAGCTGGTCGATAAGGGCAGGGGAGATGAGGGGTTCATCGCCCTGGACATTGATGATGGTGCCGTGCTCGGGGAAGGCCTGGGCGGTCTCGGCGATGCGGTCGGTGCCGCTGGGGTGGTCCAGGGAAGTGAGGACGGCTTTGGCACCGAAAGCAGCGGCGGCCTCGACGATGCGCTGGTCATCTGTGGCGATGACGATGTCGTCCACGGCACGGCATTGCTGGCAACGCTCCCAGACGTGCTGGACGAGCGGCTTGCCGGCGATGAGGTGGAGCATCTTGCCAGGGAATCGGGTAGATCCCCAGCGGGCAGGAATGGCAACGAGGGTGCGTGATTTCTCGGTGGCGGCCAAGGTGGTGTCGGGCGGGTTCGTTTGAGATGGCGCGGAGGGCGCTGGGGTGCAAGGGCGGAGTTTGAGCTTCTCGTGTTTCGGCTTTCATCATGATGGGGGTCGGGTGTGAAAAATCGTGCACGAATGCCGTGCTCGGCCTACTGCTGCGGGCGTTTCTTTTCCCCCATGTCTTCCCCCGGCCGCTTTATCCGTTTCGCGCTCATTATGTTTCCACTGGGTCTCGTGATCACCAGCATCGCCTCCTTTGGCATCTGGTGGTGGAAGCGCACGCAGGTCGAGGAGCGCAGCTACGGCTATGCGATGGCCCTGCGGCGGGAGATGACGGTGCAGGCGCTGGACCGCTACACGAGCATTCTGGGAGAAGTGATGCAGCCTGAGGGCCCGGAGCGTCTGGCAGCGGTCGCCAGCTTCATGGACTCCTCGATGAGTGCAGAGAACATGGGCTACGATCCGCGGCGGGACCGTTTTTTTCACGGCAGTCTGGAGGTCTCGAATGTGGAGGTGGAAATCACTGGCAAGCCACGCTGGCAGGAGGTGAGACTGGTGCTCGTGCCTTATGGTGATCTGGCGCGCACAGCGGCGGAGGTGCAAGCGCTTGCGGGTTTAATGTCCCTCGGCCATGCAATGACGGGAGAGCGGCGGGATGGCACGGTGCGCTTCGCCGCAGTGCCGCTGGGTGTCGTGGACCCGAATGGGCAATCGGCGCTGGAGCGGCTCGGTTCGACAATGCTTGGACGCCAGGAGCGCGTGATGGAGGTGATCGTGCTAGGTGGCGTGGGCGAAGAAGTGCTGCGTCAGGTCAGGCATGCCTTTCGCGCGGATCAGACCGGCACCATCACGGAAGTGCTGCCTGCCACGGATAAAATCGAGATCACACTCCAGGCGATGAATGCCTTGAGGGCAAGGCTCTGAGGTATTTGAAAATGATCAGCATGAAAATTTTCATTCAGAAAGATTACGTTGGTGACAAAAAAGTGCTGCCTGCTAATTTCGAATCCCATTTCCAAAAAAACCGC
Organism: Prosthecobacter sp.; assembly: GCA_044373575.1. Classification (GTDB taxonomy): domain Bacteria; phylum Verrucomicrobiota; class Verrucomicrobiia; order Verrucomicrobiales; family Verrucomicrobiaceae; genus Prosthecobacter. Next base: position 4,599 of record JBILPY010000353.1, read on the forward strand.
CAATTTTTGCCCCCAACCCCAGCCATGATGACCCAGGACACCCCATCGCATACCGTAATTGTGGCAGATGACAGGTGATCGTGGTCAGGTTTTTCGCACCGTTTATCTCCCCATGTTTGTCATGCGTCATACCTTCTGCGCTGCATTGATTCTAGTTTCCGGGACCATCTCGGTTCTGGGTCAGGCTCCGCCCCCGGCTCCAGGTGCGCCTGCCGCACCCGGAACTCCTGCTGCCCCTGGTGCAGCTCCGGCCGCCGCCCCCAGTGGTGCTCTAAATATCCAGCAGGAAACCGAGGCGCTGATGAATGCAGGGCTGGCGCTTTTCCAGGAAGGTAAATATCAGGAGGCGATCGCCAAGATTGCAGAAGTGGAGAAAAATCTCAGCGGCAAGCCTTTCCCGCAGGTGTTGTTTGTCAAAGG
>JBILPY010000544.1:0-3528 GCA_044373575.1 Prosthecobacter sp.
GATGTCGAGCAGCGTGAAATTCCGGTCAATCCACGACGAGCTTAAAGGACGCTTCACCGCGCAATGCTTTGGAGTAAGGACAGGTTTGGTGTGCTTCCTCCATGATCCGTTGTGCCTGCTCGCAACCCACGTCAGGAAGCAGTGCGTGCAACACCACGTCGAGTCCATAGCCTCCACTGTCATCCTCAACCAAGCTCACCAGGGCGCGCACGGTGGACTGATCGACTGGCGTACCAAGCTTCTTGGCCGCATTGACCAAAGCCCCGTGGTAGCAGGCCGAATAAGCTCCTGCAAACAGCAGCTCAGGATTAGGTCCGCGCGTCTCGATGCCTTTCTCCAGTGGGTTTCCCAGAGCGACATCCAGGAGTCCATCCGGCGATTGCAGAGTTCCAGATCGGCCGCCTTTGGAAATCGCTTCTGACGTGAATAGTGTTTTCATAAGGCCGCGATGCTAAGCGGTCTCGTGGCACGAATGCGATGGGGTGTAACCCGACTATGAGAGCTTGACGACCATCTTGCCGACGTTCTTGCCTTCAAAGAGGCCAATGAAGGCAGCCACGGCTTGATCAAGTCCGTCCACCACGGTTTCCATGCTCTTCAGTTTGCCGGCTTGGAAATAAGCTCCGACTTCCTTTTCGAACTCGCTCTGGCGGTCCAGCCAATCGCCAACGATCAGGCCTTTCATCGTGAGGCGCTTCGTCGTCATGTTGAAGAGATTGGACGGGCCTGGTTTGGGCTTCTCCTCGTTGTAACCCGAGATGCCACCGCAAGAGATGATGCGACCGTGAACGCGCAAGGATGACAGCGCTGCTTCGAGAGATTCACCGCCGACGTTGTCAAAATAGACGTCGATACCATCAGGCGCGGCATCGTTCAGTTGGTCCAGCACCGGGCCGGTCTTGTAGTTGAAGGCGGCATCGAATCCGCATTCATCGATCAGACGCTTCACTTTCTCCTCTGAACCGGCAGAACCGATCACACGACAGCCCCGTAGCTTCGCCAGTTGGCCAGCCATGTTGCCCACGGCCCCCGCTGCGCCTGAGATGTAGATGACATCGCCAGCCTTCACTTCGACCATCGTCAATCCCGCCCACGCCGTCATGCCGGTCATGCCCAGTGCGCCGAGGTAAACGGAGAGTGGTTGCACGGCCTTATTGACGGCATGCAGTTCCTTTGGCGTGGCGATGAATGCCTCGCGCCAACCATATCTGGACGTGACAACATCACCGACTTTAAGCTCGCTTGCGCGCGACTCGATCACTTCGCCAACGGCACCGCCATCAAGCACCTTTCCGATCTCAAAGGGTGGCACATACGACTTCCGGTCATTCATGCGACCGCGCATGTAGGGATCGACCGACATGAACTGATTGCGCACGAGCACTTGCTGATCTTGAAGCGGCTCAAGAGTGGTCTCTGCCAAGCTGAAATTGGTAGCATTGGGAACGCCTGTGGGGCGCGAGGCGAGACGTATCTCGCGGCTGGTGATGTTTGGCATAAGGGTATTGGGTCACACAGCCTGCTTGAGAGAAGCCATATCGATGACGAAGCGGTACTTCACGTCGCTCTTCACGAGGCGGTCATAGGCTTCATTGATCTGCTGGATCGGAATGAGTTCGATGTCGGAGGTGATGTTGTGCTGACCGCAGAAATCGAGCATCTCCTGGGTTTCCTTGAGGCCGCCAATGAGCGAGCCGCTGAAGTTGCGACGACCAAAGATGAGATTGCTGACATCCACGGCAAGTGGCTCCGACGGCACGCCGACTTGCGTGAGATTGCCGTCACGTCGAAGCAGGACGAGATAGGCGTTGATGTCATGTTTCGCGGCCACCGTATCGAGAATGAAGTGGCAGCTATTGAGGTGCTTCTTCATCGCGGCCTCGTCTTTGGAGTGAACGACTTCATCCGCACCGAGCCGCAGGGCATCTTCCACTTTGTTCAGTGACGTGGTGAAAACGACGACGTGCGCGCCCATCGCCTTCGCCAGTTTGACACCCATGTGCCCGAGTCCGCCGAGTCCCACAACACCCACTTTTTGACCTTTCGTGACGCCGTGATGACGCAGCGGTGAGTAGGTCGTGATGCCAGCGCATAGCAGCGGCGCAGTGGCTGCCAGATCCAAGTTCTTGGGCACTTGCAGCACGAAGGACTCATCTACGACGATGCTCTCGGAGTAGCCGCCGTATGTCAGGCCGCCGTTGTGTTTGTCAGGGGAGTTGTAAGTGAAGATGGCACCCTTTTCGCAGAACTGCTCCAGATCATCTTTGCAACTCTCGCAGACGCGGCAGGAGTCAACAAGACAACCAACGCCCGCGATGTCGCCTGCTTTGAACTTCTCCACTTTTGCACCGACCTTGATCACGCGACCGATGATTTCATGCCCCGGCACGCAAGGATAGGTCGTGCCATGCCACTCATTGCGGACGGTATGCACGTCCGAATGGCACACGCCACAAAAGAGGATCTCGATCTGCACATCACGCTCACCGGGGTCACGGCGGTCAAAGCTGAAAGGTGCGAGCGGAGTGGTGGCGGTGTTAGCGGCGTAGGATTTGGTTTTCATAAAGGATGGGGTTAGAGGCTATGCAGATGCATTGATGTCGGCGATTCGGATGAGCTTCTTGTTCACAAACTCCTGGATGCCAAGGCTGGAGAGTTCGCGACCGAAGCCCGAGTTTTTGATGCCGCCAAAGGGCAGGTCCGCGGCGGTCCAAGTGGGATGATTGACGAAGACCATTCCGGTGTCGATGCGGCTCGCGACGCGTTTGCCAAGCTCAACGTCCTGAGTGAAGACGGAGCCTCCCAGGCCATAGTCCGAATCATTGGCGAGCGCGATGGCTTCCTCCTCGTCTTTGACTCGGAAGAACAGGGCCACGGGGCCGAAGAACTCCTCGCGATAGGCGGGATTGTCAGGCTGAATGTCCGTCAGGATGGTCGGCTGCATGAAGGCTCCTGGGCGGTCCATTCGCTTCCCGCCAAGCACCAGTGTGGCACCGTGTGCGATGGCTTCATCCACCTGCTTCACGAGTTGCACCAAAGCTGCCTCAGTGGACAGCGGGCCGAGTGTGGTGGTCTTGTCCATCGGGTCACCTGGCTTGAGCGCTTCCATGGCCGCTTTGAATTGAGCAAGAAAGCGATCCGCCAATGCTTCCACGATGATGAAGCGCTTCGCGGCGATGCAGCACTGGCCCATGTTGTTCATCTTGGCCCACATCGCCCATTTGAGCGTCTTCTCCAGATCGGCATCTTCCAGCACGATGAAGGCGTCGCTGCCACCCAGTTCCATCGTGGATTTTTTGACGTTCTTCCCAGCTCTCTCGGCCACGCCTCTCGCCGCCGCGACACCACCTGTCAGCGCCACGCCTTTGATGCGCGGGTCATCGATCACGGCGAGCACTTGCTCATGCGAGATGAGCAGATTCGTGTAGGCACCCGCTGGCGCACCAGCCTCCAGCCAGAGCTGCTCAAAAGCGATGGCACACTGCGGCACGGTGCCCGAGTGCTTCACCATCACGACATTGCCCGCCA
>JBILPY010000354.1:0-5005 GCA_044373575.1 Prosthecobacter sp.
TCTCCGGGAATGCAAGGGGCGGGCGGGGATGGGCAAATTTCCTGTAGCTCGGATATTTGGAACCACTTCCCAGTTTGCTGTGTTTCAAGCCACGCCATGAAATCAACCATCCTCCTGCTGCTCCTCGCTGGAGCCTTTTCCGCCGTCGCCCAGACCGCCGAACCGCCCATCGACTGGCCCAAGGCGCAGCAGCTTTTTCAACGTGAGCAACGTGGAGAAAAGCTCGCTCCCGATGACCAGAAGTATCTCGATCACGCCAAGGAAGTCCGCAGTCGCGGTGGCAATCGAGGCGGCAGCGGTCGCCCGACGAACCAGCGCAAGGCCCCCGAAACTCTCAAACCACTCACCGATATGACAGCGGAGGATCGCTACGAGGGCGAGGACGGCGGTCTCTACGGCAAAGGCAGCAACGAACCGCCCGAAGCGCTCAAAAAGGCCGCTGCCGAGGCACTCACGCAGATCCAGCCGCTGGATGCCGAGGGCAAGCCGTCCGAGACCGGCAAGGCCGTCTTCGTCTCCATCAGCATGTCAAACGCCACGCAGGAGTTCTCCTTCTTCAAGCGCATCGCCGATACCGACCCGCGTAAATCCGACAAGCTCACCATCGTCGATTGCGCGCAGGGCGGTCAGACCATGGCCGCTTGGGCACCACCGGAAGGCCGTCCGTGGCCCGTGGCGATGGAGCGACTCCAAAGCGCCGGTGTCACTCCGCAGCAGGTGCAGGTGGCCTGGGTGAAGCTCGCCAACGCCGGCCCCTCTGGCTCAAAGACCGAGCATCTCGCGCAACTCGAGGCCGACACCATCAAAGTGCTGCACAACCTCAGAACCCGCTTCCCGAACCTCCGCATCGCCTATCTCGGGAGCCGTATCTTCGCTGGCTATGCCACGACGGGTCTGAACCCTGAGCCCTATGCCTATGAGGGGGCCTTCGCCGTTCGGCACCTCATTCAAAAGCAGATCAGTGGAGATGCCGAACTCGTTTCCACCAAATCACCTCTCCTGCTCTGGGGTCCTTATCTCTGGTCCGAAGGCGAGAAGGGCCGCAAGTTCGATGAACTCAAGTATGCCAAAGACGACTTCGGCGGCGATGGCACGCATCCCAGCCGCAGCGGTCAGGAAAAGGTCGCGAAGCAGTTGCTGGAGTTCTTTGCCACCGATGCGCTGGCGAAAAGGTGGTTTGCCGGAAAATGACCTCTGCTGTTCGCTCTCGATTTTCTGGCATTGAGTAAACGATTCCTCTTCGTGGGACGAAAGCCACAGGGATGTAGCTGGGCTCGGCCTTGGCGAATCCTCTTTGACTGAGGGGGCGATGAAGTTTCCGTTTCCTACTGCCCGGCATCGCCAGGTAGACGGATGCCGACCTTGCGCTCGTGGGGATAGTACTTATCACGGTGGTAACGGCGGTGACCCGCCGGGTCCACGGTTCGCCAGGCCGAGTCCAGACCTTCCTTTGTGTCGGCACATCCGGTCAGCAGGCAGGGGCCGATGCAAAGACAGGTCACCAGAAGAAGGGAATTCAGGAAGCGATTCGGGCCTTCGTTCATAGGGGTGCTTTAAGATTGGCCTCGCTTCAGCTTCCCACTGGCTGTCAGTGGCAGTTCGGTCACAGCATTGAACATGAGCGGGATCTTGTAGCCTGCCAAATGAGCGCGCAGGTGATTGCGCAACTCCATCGCCGTCGGCGCAACTTCGGGGCTGGCGATGTAGCGTGCCACGGGCACCTCGCCGTAGAGCGGATGCAGCCGGGCCTCGACAATGGAACGCTGCACTTTCGGATGCGAATCCAGGATGGCTTCGACCTCCTCGGGGAAGACCTTCATGCCGCCGACATTGATCAGCGTCTTCCTGCGTCCGCAGATGAAGACGCGCCCGGCAGCATCGCGCCTGCCCAGATCGCCTGTGGCAAACCAGCCCGCGTCATCGACGACTTGCGCACGCGGCAGCCAGGGATCGAGATACGCGTCAAACATTCCCGGCCCGCGCAGACAGATCTCGCCGGCTTCTCCGGTGGGAGGCTCATGGCCAGCATCATCCTTCAGCAGGCATTCATAGGCAGGCAGCGGTAGGCCGATGGCTTCCGGGGCTTCCACCGCACCTGCGAGATTGAGCACGGGCAGACCTAGCTCGATGATGCCGAGCCCCTGCACGAGATTGATGCCGAAGCGCGCGCGGAATTTCTCTGCCGTGGCTTCATCCAGCGCGGCGGCAGTCGCCACAGCAAGACGCAGCGTTGTCCACTGGCCCACATCGGGGGCTTCCACGAGCTGGCGGTAATGCACCGGGCTGCCGTACATGACGGTGGCTTTTTGTTCGGCACCTGCGCGCAGCAGATCCTCCCCGAGATGCGTTTCCTCAATGATCGTCGTGGCTCCGTGATAAAGATACAGCACGATGGAAACGGCGAAGTGATGCGCCATCGGCAGCACCCAGAGGATGCGATCCCCCGGGCCGATGCGCAGGCCTTCATTCGCCGCAGTGATGCGCTGCAAAAGGGATTCGTGAGAGAGCAGCACGCCTTTGGATTTTCCTGTGGTGCCTGAGCTGAAGCGGATGAAGGCAGGATTCAGCGCCTCAAAAGCATCTCGCGGGAAGCCAGCCTCCGCCGTGGGTGGCACTTGGGCGATCACCACTGGCTGTGCATTCACCTCCAGAGTGCCAACACGTGTGACATTCGCAGGCAGCCAGGCCGCAGCGGATTCGATCACGAGCACCAGATCCAGTGCCGTGCGCGTCAGAAGCTCACGCTTTTCCTCCTCGGCCAGTTCATCGGGTATCGGCACGAAGCAGGCTCCCGCTGCGAGAGTCGCAAGCGCGAGCGGCACATAGTCGAGGCAGCTCGGGAAATGCACCCCGATGCGCAGCCGATCCACACGCCCCGGCTCGGCGACGAGATGCGGGCGGATCACCGCCGCGATGGCATCGCAGCGCTTAAACAACTCACGATAAGACAACGAACGGTCTTTTTGCACCAGCGCAGTGGCCTCAGACTGCGCGCGTTCACGGATGGCCTCGACAATGCTAAACATAGACACAGATCAGAAGCCCCAGGAAAGACCGATGGTGACACCGAGCGAATTCACGCCCGGATTGGGATCAGTAGCTCCGCCGTTCGACAGATGCTGAAACATCGTGCCCACACGAATCTGCGTCGTCTCATTGATCGCACGGGCGATGCCGGCATTGGCGAACCAGTTCAGCGTGAAGTCCTGCCCCTGCCCACCGACGACTCCTTGTGAATCAAGCCAGCCCGCACCTCCGCCAATGCCTGCATAGACAGACCAGGTGCCCGCTGCATTCCACCACTCGATGGAAGGCGCGCCCATGAGGCCGAAGTAATGATTCTCAGGCCCCGTCTCCACCCACTGACCGAGGAGAGTGAGGCGATTGCGCACGATGACTTTCGAGCCATTGGCAAAGTCCAGCCCCAGCACTTCAGGTGAGCGCCAGGTCAGCATCACCGGCACCATGCCATAATCGAGCGGAGTATCACCACCTACCTTCCACAGGTAGCCCACTTCAAAATCTACATAATGCCGGTCCCAAGGTTTCACCGTGGCGGGCAGCACATCGGCAGGGGCATCTTTGGCGGAAACGACAGCCGCGAGGGCAAGCGTGCAGGCGCAGAGGGTGAGTGGTAGGAGTTTCATGCCTCGCATGAAGCCACGCTGCCAATGCTCTTGCAACCTCCGAGCCAAGGTTTCCCATCACGCGCCACGCCCACGATACTCGCCCGGAGCCACGCCGACCCAGCGCCGGAAGACACGGGAAAAGATCGCGCCATTCGCGTAGCCGACGCTGGCGGCCACGACTTCGAGTTTGTCATCGCTCGCTTCGAGGAGTTGGCGGGCCCGCTCCATGCGCAGGCAGGTGAGGTGCTGCATCGGGCTGCGGCCCAGTTCTTTCAAACACAGCCTCCGCAGATGCTCCGGGCTGCAATGGCAACGATGCGCCAGTTCGGCGAGCGTCCAGTCGCGCATCAGATCCTGCTCCACATCGGCCCAGAGCTTCGCCACCCGCGGCTCCTGACTCCTCCATGGCTGTGCGATGCGGCGGATGGTGGCATGGAGCAACTCCAGCCAATGATGCAGCAGTCGCTGCTCGCGCTCGCCCTCCCACTCGGCCCGCAGTCCGGCGATCAGTCGCACGATTTCCTCCGCCTGCGCCATCGGCATCACTGGCGATGCCGCCCCGACCACCGGCGTGACAAAGGTCGGCTCCTCGTAGCGCACCCAGGCAAAGCTCCAGCGCTCCTTCCCCGTGGCATAAAAGGCATTCAGCACACGCGGCGGAGCCAAGCAGACCATGCCCGGCCTGACTTTTAGCCACTTTCCATCCAGAAGGATCTCCCCTGAGCCGCTCACGCAGGCCAAAACAAAGCTGCCCTCCGGCTTCATCCGAACGCGTCGATACGGCGGCAGCGCCTCATCCATGCCAAGACGCGCGATCCGGTGCTTCCCCATCTCCGCACAAGCCGACGCCTCCACCACCCAGCGCCTTGTCTTCGGGCCGTCGAGGGTGGTTTCGTGCAGGTCTAAACTTGAATTCATAGCCGACCATTAAATCTGCCTTGCCCGTCTCTGTCACGCGCAGGTCTTATTCTCACGGCGTAGAAATCGTCACGCGCCCGGAGGTCTGTGGTGCATTTTTTGCCGTGCTGCTCGGAAGAAGGAAGTAACCATGACCCGCGAAGCCTGCTCCCACCGGCACCAGCAAACCCTGGAAGGTAACCTTCCGATTGGCCGCTGCTGTGACTCCATTCAGCGTGAAGCTTCCGGTGAAGGCACCCGTCACGGGATTGTAGGTGGGCATGGCAACGGTGTTGGGATTGGTCGCGGCAGTGAACTTGGCAGTGTTTGTCAGGCCTTTCGTGCTCGGGTTCACCACCTGGAAGGGCACGGTGAAGCTTGTCTCCGTGATGTTCAGCGGGCTGTGGCTGAAACTTAGAATCGCCGTCGCTCCAGGCCTGACGCTGCCAGGCGTCATGGTGGCTGGGGCACCGCCCTGG
>JBILPY010000355.1:0-4982 GCA_044373575.1 Prosthecobacter sp.
TCCAGGCTTCTTCATCTGGGTGATGAAGGTATGCTTCTCCTGCGGTGTGACGCCGGCATGGAAGCGCTCGATGCCCAGCGTGCTCGCGATGCGCTTAGCCGTGCGTTCATTGTCGCCCGTGAGCATGACCACGGAGATGCCGAGCGCGCGAAGTTGAGCGAGTGCTTCCGGTGTCGTCGCTTTGATCGGATCACTGACGACGATGACCGCCATCGCCTGACGATCCACGGCAAGGAAGATGGCCGACTTGCCTTCGCTTTGGTGCGGTGTTGCGAGCGCTTCGAGTGCCGCGAGGTTTTCGATGCCTTGTTCACGCAGAAAGTCTGCTTTGCCCACCATCACGGCTTTGCCATTCACGTTGCCGCTGACTCCTGCCGCAGGCGTGGCCTGAAAGTCGGGCACGTCGGGCAACGCGAGCTTCTTTTTCTCCGCTTCCTGGATGACGGCATAGGCCAGCGGATGCTCGCTGTGACGCTCCAAAGCTGCTGCAAAACGAAGCGCGTCGTCAATGCTGAGCTGGCTCTGTGGTGAGAGGAGAACCTCGGTCACTTCGGGTTTGCCGAGCGTGAGCGTGCCGGTCTTGTCCACGGCCAGCGTGTTCAGCGCGGCCAGCTTCTCGATGGCCTCCGCCTGACGAATCAGCACGCCCATCTTCGCTCCGCGACCGATGCCGACCATCACGCTCATCGGCGTGGCAAGGCCCAGCGCACAGGGACAGGCGATGATCAAAACAGCAACGGCATTCGCAATGGCATACGCCAGCGAAGGTTCCGGCCCGAGCCACAACCACAGCCCAAAAGTCACCGCCGCCGCGACTAAAACGGCGGGCACAAACCACGCCGCCACTTTGTCCGCCAGCGCCTGAATCGGCGCACGACTGCGCTGCGCCTGCCCGACAAGCTGGACGATCTGCGCCAGCATCGTGTCCGCGCCCACGCGCTCGGCCTGCACCATGAGACTGCCGTGTTGGTTGAGCGTGCCGCCCGTCACCTGGGCTCCGGCAGACTTCTCCACGGGATCGGGCTCGCCGGTGAGCATGGATTCATCCACATGGCTGCTGCCCTCGATCACCACACCATCGACGGGAATCTTTTCGCCAGGTCGCACACGCAGACGTTGTCCAACCTGCACGGCATCGAGCGCCACATCCACATCGCCCTCAGGTGTGACAAGTCGCGCTGTTTTTGGCTGAAGGCCGAGCAGTTCCTGAATCGCACTGCCGGTGCGTGCTCGTGCTCGCAACTCCAGCACCTGCCCGAGCAAGACGAGCACGATGATCACCGCCGCCGCTTCAAAGTACAGCGGCACCTGACCATGCATGTCGCCGAGAGTTTTCGGAAACCAGCCCGGTGCCAACATGGCCGCGACACTGAACGCATACGCCGATCCCACGCCCAACGCGATCAGCGTGAACATGTTCATGCTGCGATGCAGCAACGACTGCCACGCACGCACAAAGAACGGCCAGCCCGCCCACAGCACCACCGGTGTCGCGAGCACGAACTGCATCCAGCGAGTCGCCGTGCCATTCGCCCACTCCGCATGACTCCACGCGGGAACGATATGTGCCATCGCGGTGACAAACACCGGCAGTGTCAGCAGCGCGCTCCGCTTGAACCGCCGAGTCATGTCGCGCAGTTCGGCGTCATCGTCCGCATCATCGGTCTCCGTCGCCGTCATCGGCTCCAGGGCCATGCCGCACTTGGGACAAGTGCCCGGATGATCCTGCTGCACCTCGGGATGCATTGGGCAGGTGTAGATCGTCTTCGCCGTCGGCTTCCAGGCCGGGTTGCGCTCCAAGGCCATGCCGCACTTCGGGCACGAACCCGGCTTGTCCGACTCCACACCGGGGCACATCGGGCAGAAATACTTGGCCTTTGAAGGCGGCTTCACGGCTTCGTGCGCGTGGTGATCGTGCTGACAGCAGCTTGGCTTGGCAGGTTTTGGAGCCGCGTGGCAGCAGGCCCCGTGTTCGTGTGAAGAAGGATGAGAGTTCATGATTGGTCGGGGGAAAGGTTCAGTGAGCGATGCGCTCTTCATCCATTGCCCACGCATCAGATGGGAAACTGTTACACACAGACTTTCTACGCGTCTGTGCGTATCTTGGTAGGTTATGGTTGGTAATGCGAAGGGTTTGGCTTCGTGCTCGTTTATCATGTTAAATAGCACCACTCATGAATTTCCGCTCTTTGCTGCGCCGACTTTTGGCATGCTCTCTGGCCATCATGGCCGCCACTGGCACGCTGGCCGCCGCCACTCTGGAGGGCATCGTTTTCTCAGCGGAGCCGGGGCAGGTCTTTGTCCCGGTGGATGAGGCCGTGGATGCGCTGAACTGGTGTGTGGGACGCGATGATGAACGGAAGATTTTTCAGCTCAATGACATGGAACTGCGAGCTGGATCTCTGCGCACGCTCACCGATGGCACGGAGCTGGTGAGCACAGAAATGCTGGCAAAGGCGGGTGCGCCTGTTTCCACGCCTGATGAGAAGGACCGCATTCGTGTCGGAAGACTTTTTCGTGGTTTCACTCTGCTGGTATCGCCACAGCAGGTGGAGATCGACCTCGCGAAACAACGCCTGGAAGCCCGGCAGGGCAGCAGACTCGTCCTCCAGACACGCATCAGCTCCGGCCGTAATGGCAGAACGCCTGCGGGCAATTTCCGCGCAGGGCCGTTTCGAGCAGTGATGCATCGTTCAAGTCGATACAACAATGCCCCGATGCCCTGGAGTGTGCAGATCCATGGTCACATCTTTGTTCATGGGTTCACCAGTGTGCCAAACTACCCCGCCTCCCACGGCTGCATCCGGCTGCCGCTCGATGAAGGCAATCCCGCGAAGTTCTTCTTCGAGTGGGTGCTGTCAGGCACGCCCGTGAATGTGAAATGAGCCCCAGCCATGTCCACCGAGCCACTTCTCCAGCATCTTGATGCCTTCGTCGGCTTCGTCCGTGCCCGCACGGGTGATCCCGATCTCGCCGCCGATCTCGTGCAGGAGTGCCTCATGAAGGCTCTGAAGTCGGACAACGTGCCCGAGGATGCCGAAGGCGTCGTCACTTGGTTCTACCGTGTGCTGCGCCATGCCATCATTGATGCGCATCGCCGCCGCACCACGCGTGATATGGCCCTGGAAAAGCTCGCCCATGAGCTGCCGGAGGCATTGGAGCCCGAGGATGAAAAAATGCTCTGCCAATGTGTGATGAAGCTTCTGCCCACACTGCCGGAGGCAGATGCCGAACTGCTCCGCCGTATCGACCTCGGCGGCGAATCCGCCACCGAGATCGCCAAGGCCACGAGTCAACGCGTGAACACGCTCAACGTCCGCCTGCTGCGTGCCCGCCGCAAACTACGTGAGCAGGTGGAGCGCGTTTGCCGCACCTGCGCCACGCATGGCTGCTTGGACTGCGATTGTCCGTGAGAGAGCGGTCTTACTTCGGCAGCTTGCCGAGGTATTTGGACGGATTGGCTTCGAACTTCTTGATGCAGGGCTTGCAGCAGAATTTGATCTCCTGGCTGTCGTAAACCTTGGTGATGGGCTTGCCCATGGCGCCGAGTTCGTTGCCGCTGACGACGCAGGTCTTGAGCGGGTAGGGTTTCACGTCAGCAGCTTGAAGGCTGAGTGCGAGCAGGGTTGTGGTGAGGAGGAGGGCGAGTTTCGTTTTCATGATGTTGGGTGGTTTGGGTTTTAGAATGATGAGCTGTGCCATCAAAAGCGGAACAGCAGCCCGGCCCCGAGGCCGAACTGTGAGTGATACTGCGCAGTGAGCGAGGTGCGGCGTGTAAGTGTGAAGTCGGCTCCCGTCGTCCATTCCCAGCGCGTGTTCGTGTCATACTCCGCGCGGCCCCAGATGCCGAGACGTGGCGTGAGCTGGAAGCGCTTGGCGAGCGTGAAGCGCGCATCTCCCTCACTATCGAGACTGACATTGGCCCAGACCATGAGCGGAAGTCGGTAGTTGATACCAGCGACGGCTCGATCTTCGGCATCGGGATCATTGGTGAAGCGTCCGCCGATGAAGGCCTGGAAGTTCATGTTGAAGTAGCGCTGGTAGAGCGCGTCGATCTCGTATTCAGGATTGTCCACACCTTGCCAGCCGACTTCCCAGCCGAGCAGTAGATCGTTCTTCGGATTCATCCAGGTGAGCAGCCCTTCGCTCATGTGTGACTGGATGGAGGCCGCGCCCCAGACGTAAGCCATGTCGTGGCTGTGCTCACCGAGACCGGCGGCGTGATGAAGGCTCTGATCTTCTGGCTTAGCCTCATGCAGCGGCTTGGGAGTGACTTCATCCTCATACCGGAACACGCGGGCCATGCCGCTCATCATGTGATACAGGATGTGGCAGTGGAACATCCAGTCCTTGGCCTCGTTCGCCTCGAACTCGACCGTGCGTTTGCTCATCGGCGGGACATCGACGGTGTGCTTCAGCGGGGAACGAGCGCCCTGCCCCATGAGCAGGCGGAAGAAGTGCCCGTGCAGATGAATCGGGTGATGCATCATCGTGTCGTTGATGAGTTCCAGCTCAATGATCTCGCCCTTCTTGATCATCACATAGGGCTCCTGCGCGATGGTCTTGCCATCAAAGCTCCAGACGTAGCGGTTCATGTCGCCGGTAAGGTGCATGGTGATCTTCCGGCGCGGCAGCTTGGAGGGCAGAGTCGTGTCCTTCACCGACCGCAGCACGCGATAGGGTGATCCAGGTCTTGGCAGCTTCAATGAGGCGCGCGAGTCGTCTTCCTGTTCCTCCAGCGCGAGATTTAGCATCTCATCCATTTGATAGAGATTCGGCTTCGGCGGATCACTGGCGGGATGCAGTTCGCCAGAGCCGAAAAAGGCCGAAACATGTCCGCTGCCGTCCTGCGTGGTGGCGCGCAGCTCATATTGGCCGCTGGCCGGAATGGGGACGATCACGTCATACGTCTCCGCAATCGCCATCAGGAAGCGATCCACCTCTACCGGCTGCACTGGCGGGCCGTCTGCTGCCACAATGGT
>JBILPY010000500.1:0-3795 GCA_044373575.1 Prosthecobacter sp.
ACGCCAACTATATCGAAAACAAGTTTGCTGCCAAAGCCCTTAGAAAGCTCGCGAAGCGCGAGAAGGCGATCACTGCGAAACGCGAAAACCTGATTTCCAGCGAAGACGGAGACCGGAGCAACGGTGATCCCTCTCCGTAAGGGTGCATGCCGAGTTGGTTCTCTGCGGTTATCCTACCTTTAGCGGTGGTCTCATCCGGTTTCTGGTCCTGCTGATTCAAAGACCTCTCCCCCGCAATCCCTGTCACCTCCGCAGGTCGGAAATCCCCGGAAAAACTGCTCCGAAGCGTTTCCCCAACGATCCCGGTCGCTGGGCAGGACGACGAACTCCATCTGCCTGCCCGCAGACTCATTCTGCAGGATGGCAAAGCAGTTTTCCCGCACGACAGACTCAGAATGGGCGGGAACAGGCCGGAACGGTGATCCGAAAGGAGGGAACCGCCCCCACCCTGCTTCCCAGTCCCGACAGGCAGGCAAAAGCTCCGAAAAGCCTCGAAGTCCCTCCCCAAACCCGGCTGGAAACCCTCAAAACCCAGCCCCAACCCGCGAAAAACACGCCGGTTTTTTTCAGAACCCTGCATGGTTTCACAAAAACCCTGGAAGGTATTTTCAAAACCCAGCGGGAAGAGGCTGGGGCAGAAGTCGGCGGTGCTTGGGCGGCGGCTGGATGAATGCTCCCAGGGGCCGGACGGGTTTTGGCAGCTCGAAAAGGCGGTGCGACAGAGTCAGAATGGGCGGGAACAGGCCCGGAGAGGGCGTTTCCTTTTTCGTGGAGTACGGTAACTTTTTCCCAGAGTACAATAACTCTGCCGCGGAGTACGGTAACTTTTCCGTGGAGCACAGTAACTCTGCCGCAGAGTACGGTAACTTTTCCGTGGAGTACAGTAACTCTGCCGCAGAGTACGGTAACTTTTCCGTGGAGTACAATAACTCCGCCGCAGAGTACGGTAACTTTTCCGTGGAGTACAATAACTCTGCCGCAGAGTACGGTAACTTTTCCGTGGAGTACAATAACTCTGCCGCAGAGTACGGTAACTTTTCCGTGGAGTACAATAACTCTGCCGCAAAGTACGGTAACTTTTCCGTGGAGTATAAATACTCTGGGGGAAAGTTTCGCGCTAGAGCAGGCCTCTCGTGGGGTTTCCCTTCCGGTTCTCAGGTTGATGAGCGCTCCGGAACACACGCCGCCTCGGTAGTTTTCTCCTTCGACGAGCGACGGAGAACGGGGGCGGCGGTGACGCAGTCGCGGTGGATCGTTTGATGGAAATCCTCGGCGTGGACGGTAATGGTAGGAGGCGTGCATCCTCGGATTTGCCGCCTGCCCTTTCGTCACCCCTCACCGCTTCCGCCCCCATGAAAAACAACGCCTTCATTGATCGCCGCACCTGCCTGAAAGGTGTCGGAGCCTCGCTCGCGCTGCCGCTTTTGGAAACCATGGGCTGGGCCGAGGCCGTCAGGGGCAAGGCGGTCAAACCGCCGGTGCGCATCGGATTCATGTACATGCCACATGGGGTGATCATGGATCAGTTCTGGCCGGCGAATGCGGAGAGCTTCCTGAAGTCGCCGCCGCCTGCTTTGGAATCGCTACGGCCGATCCTCGACCAGATTCTGCTGATGAAGGGCATCTCGGGCGTACCGATCTCTCCTTTCAATGGCGCACCACATGCGCTGGAGCTTTCCACCTGGCTCACCGCGCGCCTGCCGGATGCGGACAGGCGCAGTCAGATCAACATCGCCATCTCGGCGGACCAGATCGCCGCGAATTACATGGGCGGGCTCACTTCCCTGCCCTCGCTGGAACTCGCGACGATGCCGCAGACGCACAAGGAGAACCAGGAAGGTCTCAATGAAGGCTACTACTCGCATTGCAGCTACCGCTCGCCCACGCAAGCCGTGCCCGCCGAGACAAATCCACGCAACGTGCTGAACCGCCTGTTTGGAAAGTCTGACAAGCCCGGAAAGGCGGGCCAGACCGACCCGCTGGATCGCCAGATGCTGGATCTGGTCATCGGTGGAGCCAAAGATCTCCGGAAGAAGCTGCCGCAAAACGATCAGCACAAGCTGGACGAATACCTCGACAGCGTGCGCGCTGTGGAGCGTCGCATCGCCGCCATCGAGTATCGCCAGAAGGAGGCCGCTTTGGAAAAAGCAGGTGTCTCCTCAAGCAAACGCAACGCCTCCGATTCACCACCCATCGAGATCAAGATCCCCGTGGGCGACAAGCGCAGCGAATACATGCAGGTGATGTGCGACCTCAACGTGCTCGCCTTCCAGACCGACACGACACGCGTCAGTACTTACATCGGCTCCACGCCGAACGGTGTTTCCTATCCCGAACTCGGCTTCACCGACACGCATCACTCGCAGACCCATCACAACAACGAGGCAGGCAAGGCTAGCAAAGTCGCCGCGATCACCAAGTTCAACATCGACCAATTTGCCTACATGGTGAAGAAGATGGCCAGCCTCCGCGAAGGCGAAGGCACCCTGCTCGACAACTGCATCATGATGTGGGGAAGCGGCCTCGAAGACGGCAATAAGCACAGCCGCGAGAACCTGCCCTTCATCATCGCCGGCAAAGGCGGCGGCTCCGTGAACACCGGACGCTTCTTCGCCAACACCAAAGGCAATCAAGGCGACCTCCTCTCCACGATCCTCGCCTGTGCCGGTGTGCCACTCGACCGCCCCATCGGCATCGCGACGAAGCAGATTTCCGAGATGATGAAGGCGTGAAGGTATGAGCTGACTCAGCCTGTTCAGGTTCGGAGATGAATCGCTGAGATAATTGGCGAACATGGACCGCTGCCTGCTATCCACGCTCGCTCACTTTAAGGCCATCGCTTGTCCCACCAGCGGCGATGTCTTCCAACCCCATCTCATTCATCGTGGCAAAC
This sequence comes from Prosthecobacter sp., assembly GCA_044373575.1. Classification (GTDB taxonomy): domain Bacteria; phylum Verrucomicrobiota; class Verrucomicrobiia; order Verrucomicrobiales; family Verrucomicrobiaceae; genus Prosthecobacter. Next base: position 2,894 of record JBILPY010000500.1, read on the forward strand.
ATCCATTTCATCGGCGGCGAAAAAGGCGGCGTCGGCAAATCCGTCGTCTCTCGTGTCATTGCTCAGTATTTCATTGATCGCGGACAGCCATTTCTTGGCTTCGACACCGACCGCTCCCACGGTTCGCTACTGCGATTCTACACGGACTACGCTTCCCCCGTGGTGGTCGATCAATACGAGAGCCTGGATACCATCGTCGAAGCTGCGAGCGAACAACCCGACAAACGAATCCTCGTGGATCTGGCAGCCCAGACACATGATTCTTTGGTGAAATGGATGGATGATTCTGGCGTGCTGGAAGCCGCAGGCGAAGCAGGGCTGACGCTCACTTACTGGCATGTGATGGATTCAGGCCGTGACTCCGTGGACCTGCTCAAGAAGCTGCTGGATCGTTTTGGTTCACGCCTCAACTACGTCATCGTGCTCAATCAATTGCGTGGGGACAATTTCGACATCTTTGAGAAGTCAGGCGAGAAAGAACACGCCCTCTCCTTGCACGCACGCATCATCACCATCAGGCGTCTCCACGAAAACGTGATCAATAAAATCGATGCAGGCAGCACCAGCTTCTGGGCAGCCAAAAACAAGAGCAGCACCGAGACGACCGGCCTGGGCATTCTGGAACGCCAACGCGTGAAAGTCTGGCTCAACCACGCTTACGAGCAGTTGGACAGCCTTCATCTCTGAGCCTGCTTCGGCCAACAGGGTGGCTATGCCGCAAGATGGAAGTAGCCGTGGATGTGGGGCACGCCGCGGAAATACCAGACCATCTCCGGGCCTTCGATCTGCCAGGTGTCCCAGACTTTGTCACTGCCGATGTCAAAGGCACCGCCATAGCAGGAGACAAAGAGCCGCTCGATCATCTTCTTGTCCTCAATGATCTTCATGGTGGCGTCCACGTC
>JBILPY010000356.1:0-4963 GCA_044373575.1 Prosthecobacter sp.
TCACGACGGCGATGCCACTGGCGGTGGCCTTGGTGGGAACGAAGCGGCGCGCGGGTGTGTCGTTGTCGGTGATGGCGCAGTTGAATTCATTCACCTGGCTACCGGCATAATCCGAATCCGTGCTGGTGACAGCGTGGCGGATGGTGGCGGTGCGGACGTTCAGCGGCGCAGTGGCGACGAGGTAGCTGTTAATCGCCGTGTCGTTGTTGGCTGTGACGGTGATGGTTTGGGCCGTGCCCCAGGTGGCATCGGTGAATGTCACCGAGGTGGGAGAGAAGGTGATGTCTCCCGTGGCCACGGCTGCATCGAGCTGCCAGGGCAGGACGGCACTTGGCGTGACAGTGACGGTCTTGCCTGCGCCGGGAGCGGAGGTCAGGACGACCTTGTAGGTGTCGGTGACGGTGCCTTCGGTGACGGCGGTGCCTGTCCCGCTTTGGGTGATGGCGACGAGTTTCGCAGGAGCGGCTTCGTTGTCATTCATGGTGAAGTTCACCGGTGCGCTGTAGGTGCTGGTGTAGTTCGGGTCCGAGCTGGCGACGGTGTGCTGGATGGAGGTTGTGCGGGAACCGTCGGCCTGGCCATTTTCGAGACCGTGGATTGTGACGGTCTGCGGGATGTTCCAGTTGGTCGAATCAAAGGTCAGGGTGGTGACGCCACTCTGAGGGCTGGCACTGCCGGGCCCGCTGGTGAGGAGCTGCGGTGCCATGCTGGCGGAGTTCGTGGAGAAGTCATCAAGTCCGAAGCCAGGGAAGCCACCAGTGAGGCCCATGAGAGCGATGGCGTAATGACGGTTCACGCGGTTCACGAGCATGGACTCAGTATTGATCTGAAGCTCGGGCCCGAAGAGGCCATTCGTGGCCATGATGCCAGGCTGGACGTAGTCGGGCATGAACCAGTTGAAAACGCTGGGCGCTTTCTGCGGGGACTGGCCGATGAAGCCTGTCTGGTCGTTGAAGCGGATGCGCGTGGCATTGGCCTGGAACTTCGAAACTTCAGCGGCGGGATACGCGCCCAGCAGCGGACTGTCGGCACCGCTGTAAGGCACGGACATGTCCCGCAGCGTGGTGAGCGGAGCACCTGTAGATGGCTTCAAAGCACGTAGGAATGCGGCGAATTGAATGAGCGGCTCCTTCAGCTTGCCAGCACTGACGATGGTGTCGGCGACGTTGAGAGAACGGGCTTCGTAGTCGAGTAGGATGGCCTTCAGCACCTCACCGAGGTTGCCGTTCGTGCTGCGATAGACATTGCTGGCGCGATAGACGTAGCCGGCACTCGGATTCGAGGTCACGAGACGCTGGATGAGCTGGCGTGTGATGAAGACGGGCGTGTTCTGATGGCCGTTGTAGGCTCCCACAGTGGGATCACCTGCGAGGGCATTGTGAGCGAGACGGACATCGGTATCGGCCAGCGGGTGAGTTTGCAGGTCAATGAGCGAGGAGATGTCTTGTGCGGGGACGACACTGCCGCCTTCAAGGGGGCCGACACCATCAGGATCGTTGTAAAGATGCAGGAGCCGCTTCTGGCCGAAGTCATGGTAATAAGCGCCGTTGTAGCGGCCGAGCATCTTCATCGGATAAATCCACGGAGCCTGGTAGAATGCCTCACCCGCGCCTGAGGAGAAGTCAGTGAAGTGGATGCCCTGAAACTCGATCTGCTGACCGGCCTGAGCGGTGGTGGGGACATTGTTATAACCCTGAGTGCTGTTGCGCGAGACGGTGACGGTGGCGTGACGTGCGCCATGGCTCATGCCGGTGAGTACGCGTGCCAGTTCGGTGATGTCGGTTTGGTCGTAAGTGGCGACGGGGAGTCCGTTTGCGCCGATGACGAGGCTGCCATCAGGATGGCGCAGCACGAGACCGACCGTGAAGAGCTGCATGATCTCGCGGGCGTAGTTTTCATCCGGGAAGATGTCTACGCCGCCGCTGGTGTATTGGGCACGGTTGCGGAGATGGGATAGGTAGATGCCCATCATAGGGCTGTAGGTGACTTTCTCCAAAAGGTCGCGGTATTTGCCAAAAGCACCGTTGGCGAGCATGTCCCAGTAGTTGGCGGCGCCATAGTGGCGGGATGCCACGGTAGTGTCGTTTTCAGAGATGATGACGATCTCACTCAGGGCTGCAGCCATGCGCTGGCGGACCTGGGCTTTTGCCTGAAGGGCCATCGTCCACCATTCGCGACGGCGGTTGGCGCTGTTCTGCGGGGCGTTGAAGCTGGAGATGTTACTGGAGGCAGTGGTGAAGGGATTCGTGACGTTGCCGTAGGTGTCATAGCTGGCGGTGAACCCGTTGCCGGCGAACTGCTGATCATTTCCGGCGAAGAGAGGCTTCGTACCACGCATGACGAACTCTTCATTGTCCGCCGCCATGACGAGCGTCAGGAAGTTTGGCGAAGGAGTGATGGCGGGGTTGATCTGTTTGTTTAGCCAGTTGGTGTAGCCCGTCTTCATGTTCGCCGTGGTCACGCCGTTGCTGATAGGGTCGATGGCGTCGATCTCGGCCTTCACTTCGTTGAAAAGGTCCATCGTGGCTCCGAAGGTGCTCTGATCGAGGAAGCGGTGAATGTCGCGTTCGGCCTCGATGGCGGTGAGTGAGCCTGGCAGCGCAGGCTCGATGAGGTCCGCGCGACCTGGATCAAAGGTGGTGGTGCCAGTGGTGCGGTTGAAGAAACCGAGGATTTCACCGGAGGTGTAGTTCACGGTGTTGATGTCGCAGTAGATCTGTCCTGCTTCGAGCGAGGCAAGCATGGCCTGATCTGTGGTGGCAGAGGCGGCTGCGCGGACGTTCCACTGAACATCCATGATCTGGCCGATGCCGAGGTTATTGCGGATGTCTTGGTCGTTGTTGATGCGCAGGTAGGTGGTGTTTTGCAGCGAAGACAGGCCGCTGACATTCACGCTGACTTTGGCGTTGTCATTGTCCCCTTCGAGCTGTGCCACGGCGATGCCGGAGCCGTTCGAAATGACGCCTGAACCACGAGCAAGATAGGCGACATACAGCGTGCGGTTTTGTGTGAGCGAGGGGTCAGCATCTGAGATCTTCACCGTGCCTTCTACCGTGACGATCTGCGGATTTGCTCCTGCTGGCACTGGGCCAAAGGTGACTTTCAGGAACTCGGGCACCTCCATGGTCGCATCCTGCACGGGATTGATGTTGACCGTATGTGTCGCAGCACTCGCGGGGAAGGTAATGTTCCCTCCCGAGATGCCGGAGATGGCGTAGTCACCAACAGCGGCGTTGGACTTCGTGATGTCGGCGCTGCCGTTGCTTGGGAGTGCACGAAGTGTCAGAGCCATCGTTCCAACGGAACGCGAAAGCAGGATGGACGAGGGAGATGCCACGGGTGTGGTCGCCGTTTTGTCCACGCGCTCAAAGCCAGTGGCTGAGGTGACGCTGGCGGTCAGCGAGTAAAGGCTCTGGAGAGTGTCCCAGTCGGAAGCGGTGCCGCCAGAGGCATTGGTGGGGCTTGTAGCCAGGGTGAGGCTGGTGCCCATCTGAGTCTCGATGGTATCGCTCACACCATCACCATCCGTGTCGGCGATGCCCTGGAAGACGAGCCAGGCACCGACTTCGGTGGCGTGGATGTTATCTGCGGCACCCGGAGATGAATCCTCTTCGGCCACCCAGGTCACACCTGCGGAATTCAGCCCTGCCTGACGCACGGAGATGGGATCGAGGTCCGTTGGTTCGAGGGTTTCATGATAACCGTCGTCCGCGAGTGTGGCTCCCAGCTCTCCCTGTGGTGCGGCAAAGAAGGAGGGTTGCGCGTATTTCTGGGGGAAGGTGAGTGTGCTGTTGGTTGTGCTAAGCGTGTTCGCCACGCCGGCGGAGAAGCGGAAGTTCGTGTTAGCGCTCATGAACTGGCCCGTGCCGCCCGGCATGATGATGCAATGAACCGTCTCCGCCGTGTGAATTTGATCTGAATCCTCCGACTCGGTGAGGCGCAGACGGAAGTTCATCGGATACTCGAGAAGTGTGTCCACCGTATCCACTCGGGCGATGGCTGCGGAGCCTTCCTCCGTGCTTACGCATTGGGCAAAGATAGCGGGTTCGCGCTCGAAGTAGATGTCCGCCGCCCAGTAGCTGTCGCTCACATATTGCGTCGCACCGGTCTCCGTCACACCGACCACACTGCTCGCCTGGACGATCTGCCCACCGATGGCAAACACACCCTCTTCCATGACCATGTAACTCACCGACTCCGCTGGATGGATGCCATCCTGGAAGTCCCACTCATCCACCTGATACTCAAAGCTGGCGCGGTTCGTATTCGCCGGGTCCACATTCAAGACATTGCGCACGCGAATGTGCGCCGCAGTGCCATCCGCGCGGCTCAGTGGTCCGAAGACAACGATGGGTGAAGTGTAAGCCTGCGTGAGGTTCACCTTGGTCCAGTTGCCCGCCCCAGCCTGACTGATCGTGGCGTTCGCATAGACCAGCTTGGCCTGGCTTTCCCCCGGCATGTCACCGATGAAGATCCCTGCCACAGTTTCTGCGGCATGAGTCAGATCTGCGTTTAATGAAGTCTCTTCCTGGAAGCGCATCTGCACTCGTGTGGAGCCGTTTACGAGACTGGGCACGCTGCTGAGACGGAGTTCACCAGGCTCCGCGTCGTTCTTGGTCTGTGACTGCGCCAGAATCACGGGATTCGTGAAGGGGCCCATGTAGAAAGTCTTCACCGTGTGTCCCACCGTGCCAGGGTTGTAGGCCCAAAGCACCTTGCCATCGAGGTAACCGATGCCTTCAGAGACCGCGATGTAGCCCACGCTCTCATTCGAGATCGCTGTCGTGTAGTTCTGCTGGGTTTCCAGATTCACGGCAAAGTTCGCCGCCGTGACCAGTGAGTTGCGTGTCTTCAGCGCACGCGGGTTGTTCGTGGCGATGATGTTATTCGTCGTATAAACCTGCGTGAGCACGTTGGGCGGCGTTTGGAAGCCGGTCAAAGTCACGACTGAGTTCGTGCGGTT
>JBILPY010000357.1:0-4952 GCA_044373575.1 Prosthecobacter sp.
AGGCAAGCTCTACGCCTCCATCGGCCACAACAAAGGCGATGAGAACACCGTGACCGAGGAAGCGCAGTATCGCGTCAGCGAGGACGGTGGCAAAACGTGGAGCGAGCTTCGTGTCATCGACGCAGGCGAGGAGAAAGACCTCGCAATCAGTCATGGCGTGTTCGTTTCGCACGGCGGGAAGCTTTGGGCCTTCCACGGAGCTTATTACAACAAGATGGAGCTCATCCACACACGCGCTTACTTGCTCGACGAAGCCACCGGCCAATGGGTGAAGCATGGTGTCGTGCTCGAAAATGGCTTCTGGGCGCTGAATCAGCCGGTGAAAATGAACGACGGCAACTGGATCATGGCCGGTATCAGCGCCGGGCCTTATTCAAACACCGGCACCTTCCCCGCCGCCGTCGCCATCAGTCATGGCGATGACTTCACGAAGTGGGATTTCGTCAGCATTCCCGTTCACGCAGGTCTCAAGATGTGGGGCGAGTCGAGCATCAACGTGGACGGCCCCAATGTGCTCAACATCGCCCGCTACGCAGCCAAACCGTTCGCCTTGATTTCAAAGAGCACCGACTACGGGCGCACCTGGAGCACCATGGGCGAAAGCAACCTGCCCATGACCACCTCGAAGCCCGCCGCAGGCATGTTGAGCACCGGTCAGCGCTACCTCATCTGCACGAACGCCGCGAACAACGGCGGCCGACGTTCGCCCCTCACCATCGCCTTCAGCAAACCTAGTTCGCCGCTGCTCAGCCAAGTCTTCGTTATCCGCCACGCCGAGCACAACGGCCCCGGCGAATCACATCCCAAAGCCGCCCTCAGCTATCCCTGCGCCACCGAGCACGATGGCAAGCTCTACGTCGGCTTCTCCAACAACGGCGGCCGTAAAGGCAACCTCAACAGCGCCGAGATGGCGGTGATTCCGATTGAGCGGCTGAAGTAGCCCAGCCTTTCTAGGCTGGGTTTCATGGGGCGGACACAGACTAGAAAGCCTAAGCTACATCGCCGCCAGAGTCGCCGTGAGCAGCTTCCAGAACTTCTGCACGGAGGAGATGCTGCAGCACTCTTTCTCGGAGTGGGCTTCGTGAATGTTGGGGCCGAAGGAGATCATGTCGAGGTCGGGGTAGGCGATGGCGATGACACCGCATTCGAGGCCGGCGTGGCAGGCGCTGACCTTCACGTCGTGGCCGAAAAGCTCGCGGTAGAGCGTCTTCATCTTCTCCAGGATGGGCGATTCGGCGCTGGGGCTCCAGCCGGGATAGCCGGCGTCATGCACGACCTTCGCACCGATCAGTTCAAAAGGCGCTGCAAAGGCGCGGGCGACATCAAGCTTGCTCGAATCGACCGAACTGCGCTGAAGGCCGCTCCATTCGGCTTGGCCGCTGCCAAGTGAGATGAGTGACAGATTTGACGAAGCCTCAACCAGGTCAGTAACGACCGGACTCATGCGATAGACGCCATTCACCACGGCTTGGAGGGCGAGCACGAAGGCTTTTTGCTCACGATAGGCCATCGTCGAACTGGTGCCGTGCTCCGGCTTCGATGGTTGCTTGGTGATGTTCAGGTTCGGCTCGATGAGTCGGAACTCATCACGAATGACTTCGACCTCCTTGGCGAAGATTTCGTCAAAACGCGGCTGATCGAGGATGACGACCTGCGCGGTGCATTGAGCCGGAATCGCGTTCCGGGCACTGCCGCCGCGCATCGCGGAGAGAGCGACGACTTCCTCACCGCAGGCGCAGAGGATGCGGGCCATGAGCTTGATGGCATTCGCTCGGCCTTCGTGAATTTGCAGGCCAGAGTGACCGCCGCGCAGTCCCGTGATGTGAATGGCGATGAATGGCTCGTCGGGTCCGTGTGCCGCTTCCGTGTAGTCGAGACTCGCCAGCGTATCGACACCGCCCGCACACCCGATGGTGAAGGTATTGTCCTCCTCGGAGTCGAGATTGAGCATTGTTTTGCCGGTGAGCAGGCCGTGTTGCAGTCCGAGCGCGCCTCCCATGCCTTGCTCCTCATCCAGCGTGAAAAGCGCCTCGATGGGCGGATGCGAAAGGTCTTTGGCGGCCAGCACCGCGAGGATCGCGGCCACTCCGAGGCCATTGTCCGCACCGAGCGTCGTGCCGCGTGCCCGCACCCAATCGCCATCGACCCACATATCGATGCCTTGCGTGTCGAAGTCGAATTTCAGCCCGTCAGCCGCCTTATGAACCATGTCGAGATGCGCCTGCATGATGACTGCTGGTCTGTCCTGTCGATCCGCCGTCGCAGGCTTCTTGATGATCACATTGCCAGCGGTGTCGAGCATCGAAGTCAGTCCATATCGCTCGGCAAAATCACGTACAAAAGCCACGACACGTTCTTCGCGCTTCGAAGGCCGCGGCACGGCGTTGAGATCGGCGAAGCAGTTCCAGAGAGCTTTGGGTTCGAGGGTGCGGATGTCGGCAGGCATGATGGAAAGGCCTAAACACACCCTGCATACAAAGCCAGCGCGCATGTTTCATTTTAACGAGCCATGGCCAACTCGGGGTGGTTGTTACGCTTCCGCGTAAGCCTCACCGAGCTTGGTGATTTTAGAGTTGGCGTCAAACAGGGCTGAGCAGCCGGTTGGCGTGTTCCCTGGAGCGGTGCCAAACCACGCATAGCGCTCAACATCGTTGGACCTCTCGAGTCGCGGCAGCGCATCCTTGATGAAACGGAGCACGTCTTTCTCTGCGTGCTGGTTCTTGCCGGTCTTTGTGGCGCTCCAGTCGGCGGGGCAGAATTCGGTGATCCACAGCGGCCGTTTGTAGAGTCGGGCGATCTTGTCGAGGTGCGACGTGAGCTGCGAGGCTGTCGGGCCGCCATACCAGTGGATGGTGATGAAATCGATGCGGTATTTGCGCTTCAGCGCCTCCTTCATGAAGGCCTGCATCCACGGGCTGTCGGCATGCACGCCTGCCGGACTGCCGAGTGGCAGATTGAGCTCCTACAGCTTCGGCCAGACCGCGAGAGCCTGCTCGACGGTCGTATTGCCCTGGTCCTTGCCCTCCGGCTCATTGAAACCAAGCACGGCGGGCGGCTTGTTGGCGAGATCGGCGCGGATTTCGTCGACGGCCTTCGCTGCGAATTGGTTTTCGTTGTCCTTAAAGACCATCGGCACCCATTCGATGCCCTCGGGAAGTCCTGCGGGGCGTTTCGAAGTCCAGTTGTAGATCCACTTCACCTTCAGCTCGGCGAGCTTGGCCGGTGTGACCGCGCCGCGAAGACCGGTCGCGTAGCCTTTTTTACCGGCCTTCTTGCTGGCGGACTGCGCTTGAGCAGCGCCGGAAAGGAGCAGCGTGGAAAGCGAGAGGCTTGAGTGCAGAAAGTGACGGCGCGTGGGGAGAGTGATCATGCGCCGTGTTTGTATCAGAAGGGCTCCGCCACGGTCAATGAGCATGTTCAGCCACCAATCGGCCGCACACTCGGCCCATCGACCCAGCGCGGCGGAATCATGATCTGACGAGGCACCGCAGGCACACCGTGCTCGTGCTGGGAGAGCTGCGTGACGACCAAATCCACCGCCGCAGCGGCCAAATGATCGCGCTGCTGATAAATACCGGCAAAACCGGTCATCTTGGGTGTCCAATCGTGCACGACGAAGCCGATGTCTTGGGGAACACGCAGGCCGAGTCGCTTCAACCAGCCGGGCACGTGTGTGTCGAAGGTGATGAGCGCGTCTGGCCGGTGTTCGCGCATCCATTTGGAGAAGGCGTCGAAGCCTTGGCTGATGTCGTTGCTCGGAAACAGCAGCAGCGGCACGCGATCCGACTCCGGCAGGCCGTGCTGCCAGTGAAACAAGCCGCCGCTGTAGCCAAACTGAGAGCGGTTCACGATCCACTTCGTCACCGCGACGCCGATGCGCTGGTAGCCACGTGCCGCGAGCTGCTCGGCGGCCATGTGAATGCCCAGCGTCATGTTTCCGGCGCACATGTGCAGCGCAGGCGAGCTCATGGCATTCCCAAACGTCACCGCCGCGAAGGGCGAGTAGTCCAGCCTGCTGCATGGCAACTGCATGCTCTGCGGCGAAACGATCACGCCCTCGATGCCGCGTGCGTGCAGGATCTTTTGCAGCTTCTTCGGCGTGAGGCCGTCTTTGCCCAGATAAAACTCCTCCACCGCATAACCATGCCCGTGCGCACGGCGTCGGATATCCTCGATGGGCACATATTGATACGAGGGCCCGAGCAAACCGTCCCCCGGCACATGCTCGCGGATCACAGCGATCACCGCACGCAGCCGCTTCTCCTTCTTCCCGCGCACCACCTGCATCATGCGCATCAAATGCGGGTCCGGTTGGTAATCGAGCCGCTTCGCCTCCTTCAAAATCAGCTCCCGCTTCTCCGCCGCCACCTTCGGCGCTCCGCGCAGCACCCGCGACACGGTCATGATCGACACCCCCGTCGCACGGGCGATGTCTTTGAGCGTGGGCTGGGAAGTGGTTGGCATGGTGTTAGCATAACACACCGCGCCGCCATTCAAGACGCGAAATGCCTCCACGGTCTGCGTTTTCTCCCATCATGCTCCTCCGACTCTTTGCGATCTCTGCGTTCTTTTGCGGCCAAACTCTCGCCGCACCGCCGCCTACCGCACTACCAGGAAAACCTTCCGCCTGCGCGGCTCGGATCACGCCGGCGAATCCGCCGAATGACGGCATCCTGTTCGTCGATCACGCCAAGGCTAAGCGCAGCGGTCATCTCGGCCATGCGCTGGTGCAGCTTGCGCCGGGGAAGCTGCTCGCGTTTTACCCGAACTGCTCCAGCGACAATGGCGGCCACTCGGCGGTCGGTTGGATGGAGTTCAAGCGATCCGAGGACGCCGGCAAGACCTGGGGCGAGCCGCAGGTGCTCGCGTTCACCAAAGCGCTCTTTGAAAAGCAGTTGGGACGCACCGCGATGGCTGAAAAGGCCGTGGTGACCGACAAAGGCGAGATCGTG
>JBILPY010000358.1:0-4951 GCA_044373575.1 Prosthecobacter sp.
TGCGAATCCACACCGCTGTGGCTGAAGGTGCGGAAGTCGATGCGCGAGACCACACCGCGTGTGACGGAGATGCGGTCACCACCGATCGGGTAGCCGACAGCGATGACTTCCGTGTTGAGCTTTGGAATGCCGCCGAAGGTGAGCTGCTTCAGCTTTTCAAAGGGAGCGCCGTCCTCGGCCTCAATGATAGCCAGATCACAGTCATGCGCGACGTGGACGATGCGCGCTGGATGCGGCTGCGGATCGTTCGTGGTGCGGATCACGATCTTCGTCGCATTGCTCACGACGTGGGCATTGGTCAGGAAACGGTTTTTTCCGATGAGGAATCCCGTGCCGCTGCCTCCCGATGGCTGCCCGGCGTTCCACGGCTCGCGAAAGTCGGGGAAGAGCACGGAGACGTCGATGTTTACGATGCCCTCCCATTCGCCCGAGTTCATGTCGATGGCCTGGCTGGCGTTTGGCGCTTCCTGGCTGTGGGCGGTTGGATTCAAACAAACCCCGCAGAGCAGGGCGAGGACGGGCAAAATATGGCGTGGATTCATGATTCGGGATCTCGTGACGGGAAAGATACGCAGCAGGGCGCGACTATGACAAGAGCTTCGTCAAAACGTTGGCTTTCCTGCCGGGAGGCTTGCATTCAACGCCACCCGCCCGACTGTTCACGCCGCCAACTTCACTCTCGTTTCTTTTTCCCACTCACATGCCCGACTGGCTCGCTGTCATCATCCTTGGAATCATCGAAGGGGTTACCGAATTCCTGCCCATCTCCTCCACCGGGCACCTGCTCATCCCGCAAAATCTGGGATGGCTGCCGAAGCAGGGCGACCTCTTTGATGTGGTGATCCAAAGCGGAGCCGTACTGGCTGTGCTGGCTGTCTTTACGAAACGCGTGAAGCATCTCCTCACCACGCTGGGTGATCGCACGACGCAGGATTACCTCATGAAGCTCGGAGCGGCATTCCTGATCACCGCAGCAGGTGGTCTGGTGATCAAGAAGTTGGACATCGAGCTGCCTGAAACCATCGCTCCCGTGGCCTGGGCCACCCTGATTGGTGGTGTCATCATTCTCATCTTGGAGCGGCTGTATCGCGGCAAGACAGGCATCGCCGAGATTACCTGGGCGGTCGTTGTCGCGGTGGCGGTGGCGCAGCTGATCGCCGCCGTTTTTCCCGGCACTTCCCGCTCCGGTGCCAGCATCCTGATGGCAATGGCCTTCGGCATCGCGCGCCCGGCAGCAACGGAATTTTCCTTCCTTCTCGGCATTCCGACTTTGATGGCAGCGGGCGGTTTGAAGATCGTCTCCGCCTTCCTTGATGGCGAGGCCGCTCAGCAAGACTGGGGTCTGCTAGCGCTCGGCACCCTCGTCTCCGCCATCTCCGCTTTCGTCGTCGTGAAGTGGCTCATCCACTTCGTTCAGAGTCACACCTTTGTCGGCTTTGCGTGGTATCGAATCATCCTCGGCGTGCTGCTGCTGGTGATGGCGGCCAAGTCGGGTCAATGATCTCATCCTCGCGCCCATGCTCGACTACGTCCGAGGCTACTTTCGCCGCACCGTTTTTAAAACGATCCGCTTCCTCAAACATCCGAGGAAGCTGAAGCACAGCGGCCTCATGCGCTGGTTTGCCCTCCACTTTCTGAACAAGCGAGTCTGGAAGCCCACGCAGCATACCTTTTCGGGAGGCATGGCCATCGGCACCTTCATCACACTGCAATTGCTGCCCATCCAGATGCCCTCTGCCACGATCCTCGCGGCCATCTTCCGAGTGAACATCCCCATCGCGCTCGTGATGTGCTGGCTGAGCAATCCGGTGACGATGGCGGCTCTCGTCCCGCTTGAGTATCAGGTGGGGAAATGGGTGCTCGCCTGGCTCACCGAGGTGCCCTCGACGCCTTTCCCCACCGAGCTTCCCCCAGATGTCGCAGGCATGTGGCTTGCCTTGAAGGAACACGCACCCGTCATGCTCTTCGGCGGCGTCATCCTCGGCGGGTTGCTGGCTCCACTGTCGTATGTCGCCTCGTATTTTAGCTGGGGCTGGTTGGAGCACTGGAATCGTGAGCGCAAGCAACCCGTGCTTCCGCTCGATGACAGTAGCAAAGGATGAGCCTTATTTCGTTCGCGTCTGGAAAGTGCGCGAATGCTTCTGCGATGGCACGTTCACTGTGTAGCTCTTCGCATCCGCACTGACGGTGCAGTGGATGTGCTGCGCGGTACAGCCTTCGGCCAAATCACCTTGGTTGGCGATGTAGGCCTTGTCCGCCGTGTTCTCATGGTCCTCGCGGATGTTCTCATGCACCTGATACATGGCCTGAATCGTCGGTGTGGATTTCAGGGCATCCATCGCGGACTTGCTGGTGCCTTTCTTCGGGCCGTTGTTCATCACGGAAACCGTCGGCTGAAGGCTTTGAATGAGCATGGGGTTGTTGCTCACATCGAGGCCGTGATGGTTCACCTGATAGAGATCCACCGTGCCGACGAGATTGAAGGGCGAGACCAGTTTCTCTTCCGCATTCCAGGTCAGGTCACCCCCGTCAAAGAAGCGGAAGCCACCGAAGTCGAGCACTAGCACGACGCTGTTCGCGTTATCGCTTGGATCAGGTGCCTTCGGTGTTACGGAGCCTTTCAGCGGATTCTCCGGCTGATCGGGATACGGAGGGATGAACTTCTGATTCGCGCCCAGGCACTTCAGCGAGATCTTGGGACTGCCTTCCGCTTGCTTCAAAGGCACCACGTCACCCGCAGCGAGCGTCATGCGCTTCTCCACCTTCGCGTCGCGATACGGCCTGCTCGCCAGCGTCCAGCGTAGATCCTGCGCCTTGCCATCCGGGCTGCCTTCGGTGATGCCTTTATCATAAAGCGTGCCGATGGGCATCAGCGCCGCCAGCTCGGCCAATCCACCGAAGTGATCCACATGAAAGTGCGTGATGACGACATGGTCGATGCGCTTCAGTCCTGCGATCTCCGTCGCCACCTTCTGGATGCGCTGCGGATCACGACTGCCGGGATTGCCTGTGTCCACGAGCACCGATTCGCCTTCCGGTGTCACGACCAGCGTCGAGCCACCGCCCTCCGAGTCGATCCAGTAAACGTCGAGTGTCTTCTCGCGTGCGTTGGCAGCGAGCGTGAGGGCAAAGATGGCGGCGAGCAGTGATTTCATGGTGTGATTTGATTCAGGCAGAACGGGCCACATCAGGCAACTTCATTCGCCTTCAGCACTCGCAACATGTTGCCACCGAGCACCTGACGGATCGCATCGTCGCTGTGTCCGCGCATGATCATGCCGAGCGTGAAAAGCGGCCAGTTGCTCCAGGCGATGCTCTGCTCGGCCTCCAGCGTCGTCACATAATCATCCTTCGGCCAGAGGTGCTCCCACTTGTCAGCACTGCCACCGGGAGCCTTCAGGAGCTTGGCACGCTCTTCTTTGTCATAACGCGAGGTGTAGGCCACATCGCAGCCGATGCCCGCGTGCTTCGCTCCGAACTTTTTGATCAGGTGATCCAGGTGATCCATCAGCGCGGTGATGTCTCCTTTGCCGCCGAGGAATCGCGAGATGCAGCAGATGCCCACGAGCCCGTCGGTGTCGCAGATGGCTTTGATGGTGTCATCGGGTTTGCCACGGAAATGCTTGTACAAAGACGCGCAGGTCGTGTGACTCGCTACCATCGGTTTTGCGGAGGCCTTCGCAGCATCGTAGGCCGTCTTCCAGCCGCTGTGGGCCGTGTCCACGATGACGCCGATCTTGTTCATCTCAGCCACGGCGGCGTGACCGAAGTCGCTCAGCCCGCCGTCATGAGGCTCCCCTGCCCCGTCGCCGATGGGATTCCGCCGGTTATAGGTGAGGTGCATCATGCGCGTGCCCAGTTCATGGAAGATGCGCACAAAGCGCAGCTCATCCTTCACGCTCTCCCAGTCCATCATCAGCGGCACGCCGTTCGTCGTGAAGCATAGCCCCACATTCCCTGCCTTTTTCAAAGCCATGATCTCTTCCGCCGTGACCACTTTGGAGAGAGCGGGCTTCATCAAATCCGTCGCCTTCGTGAAGTGCGCCAGACGTTTGATCAGGCGCATCGGGTCGCTGCCTTCCTCGCCTGTGTTTTGGAAGATGCAGGTCACGCCAGCGGCATGGAAGGCATCGAGAAACTCCTTCCGCTCGCGCTCGTTCGTCGCGTTGCGGTTCATCGAGATCGACTCACGAAGATCGGCGATCTCTGCCGCTGAAGCACCCGACTTGATCGCCGCATTCATCGCCTCAGCATCAATGGCGCAGCGCGGTGCGAAACCGTAGCTCTCAAACACCACGGAGCCGAAATGCAGCTCCCACGCGTGCTCGATCTGCGCCTGCGTCGGCTTCAGCAGGTTGATCGCGATCTCGCGCGGCTTGTCGATGGCTGGATTACCGGTGACCCACAGCTTCTTCGCCTCTTGCGAGCGGGCGTGAATGTGTAAGCTGCTGGCGAGCGCGGCCAGCGGCAGAGACTTGATCAGATGACGACGTGAGAGCGGTGTGTTCATGCGAAAAACAAAGGTGTGGGGCTATTTCAAGGCACGCTTCAGCAGGTTCGTGGTGATCTGTTGTACGCGTTTGTCGGTGCCATGCGGACGCGAGTAGTGGCTCCACACCGGCATGTGACCGGGAGGTTTGCTCAGGCCCTGCGCCCACCAGATAGTCGAGGCATTGAAGATGAAATTTCCCTTCGGCCCATCAAAGATCACCGCCTCCCACTGCTGCGGATTCCGCCCGCCCTGGAAGGCCGTGCCACCGGCCACGATTGCCAACCCAGGCAGGTCTCTCGGCGCATCGCCGTGATATTCCCAACCAATCATGCCGGGAATCGTGTCGCCCTTCTTCATGCCCGTGCCTTCAAAGATCCAGTGCTCCGGCTTCGTGCAGACCCAGTCGCCGCCGCCGTTCACCGGGTCGATGTTGCGCACGCCCATCAGGTAGCCTTCATC
>JBILPY010000359.1:0-4941 GCA_044373575.1 Prosthecobacter sp.
AGGGGTCATCGCCATCCCTGGAAATCTAACTTTGGATGCTTATGGCAGCGCCACAGGTGCAGCCGCAGTTCGTCTGGAGGGCCACCAGCAGATCGTGAGTGCCGCCACCTTGACCATGAGAAATGGGGCCACATTCGATCTCAATGGTTTCAGCCAGAACCTCGCGAGCATCGGCAGTAACGATGCGGCCACCATCATCAACCAAGCCAGCAACACCACCAGCACCCTGACTGTCGGCACTGGAGATGCGAGCAGCACCTTCCTTGGCCGCATCGTTGATGACGCAGGCGCGCTTGCCCTGGTGAAAACAGGAACTGGCGCACTGATACTCAGCGGGGCCAACAACTACAGCGGCACCACAGCCGTGCAGGCTGGCACTATCCAAGTCGGCGTCGGTGGCAGCGGCCAGACCGGCACGGGCGGCGTGAGTATCGCCTCCGGCAGCACTTTGCTGGGAACTGGTTTCGTGCAAGGCAGCAGCTTCACTGCGGCGAATGGTTCCAGCATTCATGCGGGCGACACCACCGCCCAAAACAGCTACGGAACTCTCCACTTCACGCCCGTGTCAGGCTCTGGCACCCTCGACTTCCAGGCTGGCAGCACCCTCCTCCTCGGCATCAATCCAGGCGGCATCTCGGATTTGCTGAACATTGTCGGCACCGGCACGAGCAGCCTTCTGTTCAATGGCAACCTCACTGTCACCGCGAACTCCTTCACACCGATGGCAGAGGAGACCTTCAATCTCATCGACTGGTCCGGCCTCGGAAGCGCGCCCACCTTCGCCAGTCACTACACCACCACCGGCACGTTCTTTGGCAACAACGATGAAGTCGCAGGCATCGACCTGCCAAACATCTTCGGTTCTGGCTTCGCCTGGGACATGAGCAGCTTCATCAGCAACGGCAGCATCTCCATCGTCTCAGTCGTGCCTGAACCTTCACGCATCCTTCTCTTCAGTCTGGCATTTGTGATGCTGTTCATGAAACGCAGACGCTAATCCCCCCACCCCCCAATGATCCATCCCTACCGCCTCAACGGCCAGTATTCCCCGGTCAATTTTCAAGACCTCGAGGAAGTCCCCGGCGTGCGAACCATCGCCGTCCATCTCACTCCCTCAGCAGCCAAAAACCTGCTGGAGCGCAATATCCACAACCGCAAAATCTCCGAGAAGGTCGTCCAGAAATATACCGCCGAGATCAAAGCCGGTGAATGGCGACTGACGCCCGGTGGCATCGGCTTTGACGACCATGGAACCCTCGTGGACGGCCAGCACCGACTACAGGCCATCGTGCGAGCCAATCAAAGCGTGCCCATGCTCATCACTCTTGGACTGCCCACCGCAGGCCAGGAGAAAGTGGATCGGCATCGCCGCCGTACACTCTTTGATGCCCTCTACCTCGCTGGCTTCGCCACCAAGCGCCAGGAGGTGGAGATTGCCACCTGTCTGACACGACGCCTGATGCGCAGTGACAGCGGTGTCATCCCCAGTGATTCATTGGTCAAGCAGACGCTCGACTGCCATCTGGAGCACATCCGTTCCGTCATCTCACTGATGAAAGGCGACAACAAAAGCCGTCGCGGTCTCAGCCAGGCATCCTTCCTCGCCGCCGCCGTGCTATATCACGAAATCGACGCCGAAAAGTGCGCCGACTTCCTCCAAGGGGTGCGCACCGGTGCCATGCTCACGCAGGATCATCCCGCCATGCGATTGCGCAAACTGCTGCTCGGAGAGACCTCCATGACCTCCATGCCGCGTGGTGGTGCCAATCAAAGCTTCATCTTCCGCCGAGCCATCTATGCCATGCAGGCCCACCTCGAAGGACGCAACATAGGCGGCCTTCGCGAGGCTGAGGACTTCGATGTCTCCAAAGCAGAGACGCAACTCACCGCATAACTTCCTCGATCCAGCTTCACCTGATCTCCAAATGCGTCTGCCTGGTGATCGTCCTTCCGTTTTCCGATGTCATGGCGCGGAGTGAACGCTTTGAAGCATCTCCAGTGTCCTCTTGGTGATCTTCACGGAGGCTTCGCGCTCGACGCGGTTGGTGCCGAGCCAGGTTTCGTAGCCACCGAGGTCGTGATGTTTCGGCGTGGGCAGATAGCCTTGGCTGCCGTTGGCGAGTTCGATGGTGAAGGTGTCTTTGAAAGGGCTGCGGGCTTTGATTTCGAGACCGATCTCGGTGAAGACCTCGAAGGGAATGGACGCGATGCCGAGATCGCCGATGCGGAAGGCCTGGATGACGGCCTGGATCGTGTCCGGCTTCGCATTTCGGGCGGCGAGGGTGCGCTCAGCGTATGGCTGCTCCAGGCGATGCGTGGGCGTGGCATCCTTCGGTTTGGCGAGCACACCTTCGGCCCAGGTGATCATCTCCGGTGTCGGACGACGCACGGCGAGTTCCAGATCACTCGCGGCGGCTTTCAAAGGAACCCAGTCTTGATGCTTCAGCGTCTTATGAACACGAAGCACCTCCTGTGCGAGGTCGCCAGCGACGAGTTTGATCTTCTCGTAGGGTTCGCGCTTCACACTCGGGGTCTTGCCACTGTAGTCGTTGTTGTTCACGTCGCCGCAGGGGCCGTTGGCCAAAAGGCCGACGCAGGGTGCGCCTGCTGCGGCTTCAATCTGGCGGCAGAACTCGCCGAAGTAATCCGCTGAAAGATCTTCTTTGTTCACGCCACCGACGTAATGCAGCCAGTAGTTTGCCATGAGGGCGATCTGGCGACCGTCGGTGGCCTGCACGGAAAGGCAATACACCTCAGGATTCGTAGGCCCAGCAGGCCCGGCGAGCCGTGAACGCAGCAGGCTGCTCGGATTCATCACGGCGCGATCTTTGCCACCAAACGGGTTGTCATTCGTGACGCCATCTTTGAGCAGCCAGCGGCGATTGAAGACATGCTGCGGCACCTTGCCAGAACCCCACGCGATGCGGGCGGGCTCCAGATTATTCAGCGCACGCCGCACGCCATCGACCACGCGGGAGATGATGAAGCTGCGGTAATCGAGCGACGAATCCTTGTTCGTGATGGCCGACACACTGGAGTGCGTGTGCGTGCCGGAGAACATCATATTTGACGTCGGGATGCCCGTGGCGGCTTCGAGCTTCTTCTTGGCCTCGTCCCAGACATCGCGTCCGAGTGAAATCGTATCCGCCACGGCAAAGGCGAGCTTCGTGGTGCCATCATCGAGCACGAGGCAGCGCACGTGCAGTTCATCATGCACATGATTCGCGATGGGACGCGGCGCGAAGTTTCCCACGATCTCCATGCCGAGTGGTGGCGTGATGTTGCTGGTGGCCGCACCCGCTTTGAAGACTTTTTCGCGTGCCGTGGCGACAGCAGACAGACTGAGAAGGGCGAAGCAGGTGAAGAGGTGCGCGGTGATTTTCATGCGATGTCAAACCAACGCCCGTCGGCTCGTATTCCCTTCACCATGACAACCACCACTCGACGCAATCTCCTTCTAGGCAGCTCCGCATGGGTTGCGACTCAAGCCCTGCATGCCGCCGATGCCACTAAGCTCAAAGCCGCCATCATCGGCCACACTGGCGCAGGTGATTACGGTCACGGGATCGAGCGCATCTTTGCAGGACTGCCGAACGTGTCAGTCGTCGCCGTGGCTGATCCGAACGATACCGGTCGCGCGAAAGCAAAGGCCGCCTGTGGCGCAGCACGTGACTACGCCGACTACCATACCATGCTCGACAAGGAAAAACCGGACCTCGTCGCCATCGGACCGCGCTGGGCCACGGAACATCACGCCATGTCGATGGCGGCGCTGAAGGCCGGCGCGCATTTGTATTTGGAGAAGCCTTTCACCATCACACTGGCCGAAGCGGACGACATCCTGCGCCTCGCCAAGGAGAAGCAACGGCGTGTGGCGGTAGCACACGTCACACGGATCGCCCCGGCGGTGCTGCACCTGGAGAATGCGCTGCGCGAAGGCTTGATCGGTGACCTGTTGGAAATCCACACCGTTGGCAAGATGGGTGAGCGAGCAGGTGGGCAGGACATGATGGTGCTAGGGCTGCACGTCTTTGATCTTGCGAGGTTGTTTGGTGGCGAGGTGCAGTCATGTCAGGCGCGCATTCGTCATCAGGGCAAACTGGCGATGCTCGCCGATGCCAAGGAATCGCCCACGGACAAAGTTGGGCCGGTGGTCGGTGACGACATCTTCGCGAGCTTCGCGATGGACTCTGGCTTGAACGTCACCTTCCGAAGTCGCGTGGGTTTGGAGAAAGCTGCAGGGCCGTTCGGCATGGAGATCATCGGCACGCGTGGCATAGTGCGGCTGCTCTCCGGCTTCGCGCCCACGATCTCACTGCTCAGTAATCCGAATCGCACGCCGACCACGCGCAGCGAATCGTGGCTCGACTGGACAGGCGGCGTCGATCCCGCCAGCGATACCACGTTCGAAGGTCTTACCGGCTACGATGCGTCGCATCGCCGTGTCGTGCGTGACTGGCTCCAGGCCATCACAGAAAACCGCGATCCGCTCGGCTCAGGTGAGCGCGCCATGAAGGCCATCGAGATGGCACATGGTGTTTTCCAAGCTGGCATCACGGGTGAGCGTGTCGAGTTTCCACTGGTGAAGCGCACGCATCCGCTCATGGCCGATTGATCAGCACTTCTCCAGCCATTCAATCCTGCTGCGCAGTCTCCGCTGCCGTTCTTCATTCGGGTTCGGATACAGGATGGGATACCACGCCGTCATCACCGCCGCTCGTCCGATGAGGCTTTGGTGCAGTGCTATTTCATTCACCGGGCCATACGCATCCAGGATCGCCTTCACTGTGGCGTGATCTTCATCTAGGAGCTTCGCGTTCCAGATGATGGAAGCCACATCCCACTCGCCCGGACCAGCGAAAGTATCCTCCCAGTCCGTCCATAGCAGACCGCGTGTCGTGTTCATGAGGTTGCCCATGTGGGCATCACCATGCAGCGGCT
>JBILPY010000035.1:0-16128 GCA_044373575.1 Prosthecobacter sp.
CAGTGGAAACTGGCAACGATGGCGTTCAGGAGAGTGGAGGTGGAAGCAAGTCCTCATGCACAGACGCCTATGCGGATTCCAATCGTCAATCTCGAGCGCGGCAGTGGACCCATTCAAGAAGCCGAATGGAATAACCTGTTACGGGACTGGCACTGCGGTGACCTGTACCTGATAAAACTTGCCGGTGCCCGATGAATCAGTGTCTGTAAAAATCAACCCGCTGCCTGAAGCCTGCTGATTTTTGGCATTCGCCTCGTTCTCAATGAACCAAGTCACCATATCTACACTGCTATAGATGTGATAGTAGCGCCCTGAAATCGTGGTGAAATTCACGTTCACCGCATTGCCACTTCGGGACACGTTCGAGATCACGAAACGGCTGGCTCTGTCCAGTGGGTTCGTTCCGGCGGCGGCCTCGTCTTGATTGTTCGTGCCGTCGCTATCCTGATCGCCTGTGGCGGAGAGGAGCATGACGGGGGGCGTTTGGCTGGCAGGGTTCGGTGAGCCACTGTCGCTTTGCCCTGCGGAAGATTCGATGCCGGTGGCGCTGACGGCTTTCAGCGTGGCGTAGTAAGTCTGGCCAGGCGTGCCAGTGAAGGTGTGGCTGGTGCCAGAAACGGTGAGGTTATTTGCCAAATCATTGCCGCCTGGTGTGGTGCCGATGCTGATCTTCCAGTTCGTGATATTGTCATGAGGTCCGGCGTTGCTGGTCCAGGTGAAGGTGCCTTGATTGCCGATCTGGTAGTAGCTTGTGTTTGGCGCACTGCTAGGCGGCGGCGTGACATCGACGATCTTCAGGAACTGCGCGAGTTCGCCGTCATTGGTGATCGGATTGACCGTGCCGCCGCCGAGGCTGACGAAGATGCCGTTGCTGTAAATGTCTGAACCGGTGCGGGCGGTGCCCCACACGTTGGCGCTGGCGTTGCTGCTGGCGAGGTTGCGGATGTTGTATTGCCGCGCGGCGCTGTTCTGCAGGCCGAGAAGGCTCCAAAGCGGATCGCCGACTCCGCCACGAAGATCAAAAGTGCTGCTGGTGGCGAGGTGTGCCGCCGAATGCTCGAAGAGGTTCGCAAAGCACAGCACCACGTCTTTTTGAGCCGGTGAGGCATTCGCCTGCTCATACTTGGCGATGGCGAAAAGGTTGTCCGCCGGTGCTCCGCCGCCGATTTTGAGGTCGAGGTAGTATTGATTGATCGATTTGATCGCGGGGCTGTTGAGTCGGGCCCAGTTCACGCGGCCATACCACTGCGCCATGCCAGTGCTGTTCGGTGGTGGCTGGCTCCAGAACTGCGCCTTGTTCCATTTTTTGAAGTGCGGGATGCGCTTGCCGAAATTCAGCTCGTGATCGGTCTCAAAGCCGTCGTAGTGCCGGAAGCTGGGACTCGTATTGTAGTTTTGAATGCCCTGCTCTTGGCCATAAAAGGTCATCGGAAGGCCCGGCATGGTCGCCAGGGTGGCGTAACGCGTCGCATTCAACCATGCGTCGTTGTCCGGCAGGATTTCGTCGTGGCTGGTGATATTCAGCAGGATGGCTCCGGTGCGGTAAGTGCTCCTGCGGCTCTCCAGAGCGGTCTGGACGTCGTATTCCTTGTTCACATGGCTCGCGGTGAACTGGAAGACCATGTTCTCATTGAGGATGTCGAATACACGATTGCTGCGGTAGCCGGGTTCCGCGCCGTCGAGTGTCTCGGCCATGAAGACAAAGTTCCACTTCACGCTGCGGGTTTTGTTGATGAGGTATTCCCACAGCGGATTTGGCAGTCCCTGGCCGAAATCGCAGCGCAGGGCGTCGATGCCTTTGTTATCGGCGGCGAGCCGTGCGGCGGCGCTGCCAGTGGTCGAATTGGAAAGCGAGTGGCCGGTCTGCTGGAGCCAGTATGTCGGGTAATAGCCGAAATAGCGCCACAGTTTGATCACTTCGGGACTCAGCGAGTTCCAGTCCATGAAATCGTCCTCGTTTTTGTGCGGCTCAGAACCGGAGGCGTAGCTCGTGAAACGCCAGAGCGCGGAGTAGCGGCCGTAAAACAGCTCGGCCGTGTCGTTCCACTTCGTGCCAAAGTCATTGCGATCCGGTGCCACCGCCTTGTCTTTGTCGCTCAAACTGGTGAAATAAGTCGCCGCCTGGCCGTAGTCGCCCGTGCGTGAGTACCAGTTCGCCGGGAGCACATTGCTGGTGCTGCCGGTGAAGCCGAGATCGACGCCGCCCTGGCCATACACCGCGTCCCAGGCTGAGTGATTCGCCACGAAGTCGAGCATGACATTGATCGTGCCGACAGTGCCGCTGTAGTTATCCGCCTTGGCCACAAAGCTCTGAAACTCGCTCAAGGCGGAGCCTTCGGTGTTTGCGCTGCCGAGATATGGATTCACCGCGAAGAAGTTTTTCGTCGCATACGGGCTGCCGGGTTCATACGGATTGCCCGGACTCTCTTCCTCGACGCCGACGCCGCCCGTGGGATGAATGGGCTGAAACCAAAGGCAGTTCGTCTGGATGGTGTTGAAGTAATCGAGCGAAAGCGGATCCGTGCCATCCGTATCGCCATCCGCCGCGCCGAGCAGATCGACAAAGGTGCTGCGACCGCCGCTGTTATTCGCCGTGGCCTCGACGGTCAGCGGATTCAGCTCATAGAGCGTCATTTCGAGCGTCTTCTTCGGTGAGACGACCACCGCGTGATCGCGGTCGCCATAATAAAACCACGGCCCCGTCGGCGAGAAGCGATAGCGCACCGTCGCACGATACGCGCCGGTCTTCGTCACCGGAATGGAAGCGCTCCAAGTCGAGCCTGCCGCGGTCATCGGATAGGCTTTGTAGTAGTGCGTGTCGTTTTGACCGGAGAGATCGCGTGCAGGAGGCAAAATGCCGTCCGCGATGCCGTCACCATTGTTGTCTTGGTCGGCCTTGTCGCGGCGATTGAGGTTCGTCACGACCTCCACCTCAGTCGGCGGCGTGCCCGCATTGAAAGTGACGGCCATGCTCAGGGTCTGCTCTTCTCCAGCGATCTCGTCGATGAAGAACTTCGTCGTCTGATACGGCCCACTGGTGTTGTTCACCGTGAAGGCCGAGATGCGCTGAACGCCTGTGATGGCGTAATTGCTACCTGCGTTATTGTTCCAGGAAAGAGAGAGAGCATCGGTGGCGAAGCTGCTGTGAAATTTGTCCGGGGCTGCCGTGCTCGTGAAGACATACCACGCGTAGTTTTTGCCGTCCTTGATGTCCGCGATCGTCGTCGTGGCCGAACTGCCCGCCACGGTGGCCTGAATGACCTGCGAATACTTCCAGGCGCTGTCCGTGTAGCGCACATAGACCTTTTCCTCGGCCGATGGCGTGCCGTTGAGATTGATCGTGATCAAACCCGTGCCCGCATTCCGCGACACGCCCGTGATCGCCACTGGCGCGCTGCTGAGTTCCATCACGCTGAGGAAGGTGTTCGCGAGCCCCGGGTCTTTGACGGTAAAGATGTAGCGTTTGCCGCTCGTCACGCCGCCACTGAGCTTCGCTGCCGAATCTCCGACCGGCTGGTAGTAGAGGATGGCCAGTTCGTTCTTCGGGAAGATCAAATTGCCGCCGTAATCCTTGTTCCAATCATTCCCGGTGACCATCTTGAAGTTGTAGTCACTGTCCGCAGCCGGCGCGGTCGATTCAAAGCGAAACCACTCCGTGCTGCCGTCTGGTCCGGTGTATTTGTAGCTGTTCGTCGTCCCGAGATCCCACCCCTGACCATCGCCGGGAAAATCGACCTCATTCGCGACCCAAGCGGACGCGGTGGAGGCGAGAAACAAGAATGGCAGGAGACGGATCATGGCGTCACGAGGCGGGCTTCCACGCGGTAAAAGCGAGCGGGCAATGCGGTGGGATCGTTGATGGTGATGACAGAACCGGTGCCGAGTTGATCGGAGCTGATGGGAGTCCAACTGGTGAGGGTGTCGCTGGCGAAGACGCGATACCAGCGATCCGGGATCGTGGGGAAAGTCACGTCGAAGCCGCTGGTGGCTTTGACGACGAGGGGTTGGTAGTTGTCGCTCTGCGTGGGGCTGAGGCCGAAGATGAATTCGCTCAGGTTGTCGTAGCGATCGCCGTCGGTGTTGCCGGTGTTGCCGTTCGCGCCGGTTCCGTCGGTGTTGAGGAGATTGTTCGCGGCTTCCCAGGCATCCGGCAAAGCATCACCGTCCACGCTTTCGCTCAGGGTGGGGCCGGTTTCGAAGCCGAGGTCGAAGGTGGCGCCATTGGTGAGGCTGAACTCGACTTGCTGGGTCTGCGCTTGGTTGCGCATGGTGAGGGTGTCGAAGGTGGTGACGGGATCGTCGTCGATGGCGCTGGGGTTGTAGGTGGTGGCGGTGATGGCGCGGACGTAGGTGCGTACGACGGCGTCGGGGGCGAAATTGGTGAGCGAGATGATGCCGCCGACATTGCTGACGGCGCCGAGATGCGTCTGGCCTTTGACGAGGAGGTTCTGCAAATGCGGGCTGAGGCCGTGGCGCTGATAGAGCGTGGTTTCGGGGCCGGTGAGGGCGTAGCTGGCTCGCAAAGCGTTCGCTCGAGCGGCGAGGGTGATCGTTTTGGCGATCTTGCCGTCGCTGCTGGTGAAGATGAAGCCGTGGGGCGTCGCGGTGGCCGTGTAGAGATCGTTGTTGTAGGCGATGCTGCCGAAATACCAGTCTTTGAAGCCGCTGGTGCGATAGCTGCCGACCGCGCCGCTGATGACATTCACCGCGCCTTCCTCTTCCGTTTCAAAGCCGGCGTAGCTGTGCGGATTGCCGACGACTTGCAGCACGCGGCCCGTGCTCAAATCACGCACGAAAGCGCAGGTCATGCGACCGCCGATGCGCTCGAACATGGCAAAGACGCGGTCGTTGAAGAGCAGGTGCTCGTTTTCGCCATCGAGATCGGCGTCTTCGCTGGTGGCGGAGGTCGAGTTCGCGAGCGCGGCGGCACTCGCAGCCCATTGCGACACTCGTTGATAGACCGCAGCCCAGCGAAACTGGCTTTGCGCGGCTTTGGAGAAGCCTGCGAGGTTGTTGTTGCTGGTGTCGGGATACAAATACTCGCCGGTGCTGTATTTCGACAAATCGGCCACGGGTTGATTATGAAAGGCGGTGAGCCACATCGAGCCGTGGAAGGCGTTTCGCGTCAAAAAGCCGAGATTCGACTCCCCGACGGCCAAACTGGTGCCTGCGGTCCACGCAGTGTTCGCGAGGCCGGAAACGCCCACGCGGCCAAAGGCGCCCGGAAGCGGCACCGTCGGCCTCACATTGAAGATTTTGCCATTCAGACCTTCTTCGAGGCCTGGCTGGCCGTTGAACCAGTTGTCGTAGTTTTCCTGCGTGGCGTAGTGGACGAAGTCCTTGCTCACCAGCGGCAGCGTGAGCGTGCTGCGCACGACCGCAGGCCAGACTTCAGGCGTGCCATCGCGATTCGAATCGACCTCACCCGCGGCGATGGCCTGCGGCGTGGTGATTTGAATCCATGGGCGGCTGGCCATCCACGCGAGATTGATGTCGTAGGCATCGGCATTGGCCTTCGAGACAAAATCACTCCAATCACTGCCGAGGATCACCACCTGATCCTGCACGGCGCTGCGAGCCTTGCGGCTCAAAAGCTCGCGCAGGCTCGTGTTGAGCCCGCCATCGGTGTTTTGAAAGCGGAACTGGCTCGGCTGGTCATTGATGACGAACATTTTGAGGCCGCTGCCGCTGTCATTGATGCGGTAGCCGTCATTGCCGAGGCTGCTGGTGCGGCCATACCACTTCTCCATGTGCCGCGTCTGGTCGATGAAGGTGTAGCCAAAGCCGCAGACGCTGATGATGTCGAGCGTGCTGCTGCTAAGCACACGTTCCGGCGGGTAAAACACGCTCGTCGAAGGTGCCCCACCGTAGATCTGCGTCAGCGTCGCGGCAGCATCGGCCACATTCGTCTGCGTATAGCTTTGCGGGAAGTAATTGAGGATGTGATCGCTGTAAGTGGTGCCCGTGAATTTCACCACGCCGCCACCAGCGAGCGCGGAGAGGCGCGTGTTCAAAGCGGGGCCGTCACGCCAGGGTTTGTTCACCGTGGGATCGACCTTCGCCCACTGGATGGCGCTGCCGAGTTGCGGCGTGAGGTGCATGGCCAGCGGCGAAGCGTAAGCCTCATGCACATCGAGCGGACGATACCAGCCTGCACCCGCGCCGTTATTGATGAGCGCCTGCACTTCATTCCCAGCCATAAGCGGCCGACTTTCATGCACGAGGCTGGCGACTTTGACACGCTTCCACATGTCATTCGTGCCACTGGGGCCGAACCACGCTTTCAAGACGCTGCCGCTGCCTGCGAGCGTGCTTTGATCACGCCAGTAATCACTCGCGATGCCGTCATCGAGGAGGCTGTCGCGGATGTCGCTGCGCCCGGCGAGATCACCTGCGCCGCGAGTGGGGGTGTTTTGCGTGCCATCCTTCGTGGTGAAGACCTGGTAGTTCAGCGTGTTTACATTGCCATTCCAGCCGGCAGCGAGCAGCGCCTGACGGCTGATGCTGAACTCCACGGCATCCATCGCACTGTTATACCAGCTCTTCTTGAAGCCATCCGTCTCAAACTGGCTGCGACGCACCACACCGAAGGGCGTGAGGTCCTGATTGATGCTCGTGCTGTTGCTGGCGACATTGGTATCAACATAGACCGCGCCGTTGTCCGTACTGTAGGCGGCCACGCAAACCTCCCACTTCATGTTGGTGCGGGTGTCGATGGTATCTGGGAGCGCCGACTCGCCGACAGTGGGCGAGTTGAAGTCGATGACGACATAAAGATCGAGCGCTGTTTCTTCCGCGAGCGCCTTGAGGTCCTGAAAGTCGGCACGGAAGTAAAACTGGCCGTCGCCGCCATTCGTCACCGCGCCGCCATCGTGCGCATAAAAGGCCACGAGGTCGCGGCTGCTGTCAAAGCCATCGCCATTGCGATAGAGGTCGGTGCCTTGGTTGTTCGTGCCGTCGCCGTTGTATTCATCGAGCGCGATGAGATCACCGATTTGCCAGTCGGTGAATTCGCGGTTGTTCGTCACACCGCCGACCACGACCGGCGTCTGCGGACCGATCACGATCTGGCCCGGCGGCGGCGGCGTGATGTTGTTCGGCTCCATCGGGTTCGTGCCGTTGGTAAGCTCCTGCAAGTTGGTGAACAAATCGCCATCAGGATCGCCAGCGGGACCATTGATCGCCATCGCCGCTGCATTGCTCAGGCTCACGGTGCCGCTGTCGAGCGGATCGAGGCCGTAGCGCACTTCCCAGCCATCGGTGAGGCCATCGCCATCGGTGTCGATCTTCAGCGGATCGGTTTCGGTCCAAAGCTCGCCTGCATTCCAAACGCGATCATTGCCTGTGTCACCGTCGATGAGGCCGTTGCCGTTTTTGTCCTCGCCCGTGCCATCGCGGGCACCATCGCCATCGGTGTCAGCGTTGTTCGGATCGGTTTCGGTCCAGGTCTCGCCGGGATCACGCACCTTGTTCGGCCAGTTGCGTGCCGTCGTCGGCGCATCGCTGGGAGCGAGGCTCGCGCCATCGCCATCGAGCCAGCCGTTCTTGTTTTGATCCTCAATGCCGTCCTCGATGCCGTCGTCGTCGCTGTCGGCATCATCCGGCTTGGTCACGGAGCCTCGGAGCTGCTTCGAGCGATCGCCACCTTCGCTGGCGGTGTTCACGCCGGGCACTTTGTTGAGGTTGTCGAGCGTGTTGTAGAAGGGCGGATCAATGTCGCCGCGAAAATTCGTCACGCCGTCGCCATTCGTATCGGTCGTGAGCGTCGTTCCAGGCTCGCCGGGCGTCAAAGCGACCCGCCAGCCGACTTCCAGCGCATCCGGCAGGCCGTCGCCGTCCGTGTCGGGATTGTGCGGCTCGGTTTTGCCAAAGGCATTCGCGATGTGGACCTCGCCGTTGGTCCATTGCTCGGCATTCGGCTTGTAGCGCGGATCGGTGCTGGGAAAGCCGTTCGGCAGCGGCGTGTCCGTGCCTTCGTCGCCGTCGAGCAATCCATCGTCATCGTCGTCCGTGTCCGTTTCGCTCGCGGGGACGACTTGGCGAAAAAAAACGCGCGTGTTCCTCGTCTCGTGGTTTTCGTTGCCGTTGTCGAAAACCGTCGCGGTGAACTGAAACTCGCCCTCGGTCATGTTTTCCCAGGTGAAGTCCCAATTCTTCGAACTGCCGTCGATGCTCGTTACCGGGCCGGTGATCGTCATGGGGCCATTGTTGACGTTCAAAATGACCGAATCGGCCGCGACGGAGGTGGTGACACGAATCGTGAATTTGCGCTGATCTGGCGTGGGCGACGCCACATCCGGCAAAACGATCTCATACGGCTTGCTGCTGCTGTCGAACTCCGGCGGCGTGACGATGCTGATGCGAGGGATGATGCTCGGCTCCGCCTTCACCAGCCGCGTGGCCAGCAGATCGGGATTCGGCGTGGGGCGGTCATGCGTGACCTCGATGCGATGCAGGTAGTCCGGCTGATCGTTGTAGAGATTCGGCAGCGTGAAGGCCAGCGAGTGGTAGTCCGCCGTTTCGTCGTAATTGATCGTGTAGAGATCGCGAGCGTAGCTGGTGTATTGATTCGTCTCGCTGGAACCGATGCGAATGGTGAAACGATCCCGCAACTGCGTTCCGGTGAGGCCATCGGCGAGCGCTTTGGAGAAGTACACCTTCATCACATAACCCGCGCCGACGAGATCACCGTCATTCGGCGGCCAGGCGACGAACATGCGGATGTTTGGCCCCGCGCAGTTCACCGTGCGCTCCAGCGTGGTGTAGTGACCAGCCACATCGGTGAGGGCGAAGTCCTTGAACGCCGCGCTGCTGAGCTCACGCAGCCGCACTTTGATCGTCGCGGTGCCATCGGCGGGGATGTTCGCGTAGTTGAAACGCCATTCTTTGGTGTAGGCGATGTTGGTCGGCTCCACGCTCGGTGTCACCTCGGTGGCTTTGACCCAGGCAGTGCCGAGAGCGGCATCCCACACGCCGTTTTCATTCAGATCGGTGTAGGTCTCGCTCGTGTCGCGGGTGCCGTTGCGATTGCTGTCCGTGAAGGGCTCAAAGCCGCCGCCGTTGCCGTTTTGGCTGCGTGTGATGGTATCGTCGTTGCTCGCGCTGTTGTCGTCGATGTGATACCAAACCTCCGTCACGCTGGAGTCCGTGCGCACGACCACGCCGTATTCGCTGCCGCCCACGGTATCGCCATTGTTCTCCGGGAAGCGCACC
The DNA here is from genome assembly GCA_044373575.1 of Prosthecobacter sp. Lineage (GTDB taxonomy): Bacteria > Verrucomicrobiota > Verrucomicrobiia > Verrucomicrobiales > Verrucomicrobiaceae > Prosthecobacter. Next base: position 9,214 of record JBILPY010000035.1, read on the forward strand.
TCGCCGGTGGTGCGCTGCGCATCATAATAAAAGCTCTGCGTGAAGGTGTTGTAGATGCTCGCCTGGCCGCTGCGACTGAGGAAAGCACGCGCCCGGACGATATGCATGCCCTCGCTGAGCCCCGTCTGCGACACACCATAGTCAAAGTGAGGCTGCACCGGCAGCGTGGCAAGATTCAGCGCGTTCGTTTCATAGGTGGACATCATTTTCTGCTTCCGCGTTACCGCGTCCGCATTCCCGGGCCACCACGGATCATTCGCATCCTTCGCGATGCCGATCTTGTATTTCGAAGTGGCCGTGAAATCGCCCGGCAGCGGCGTGGCATTCCACCAGTCACTCGTGCCACCATCGTCATTGTGGCGATACAGCATCTCCACCACCTTCGTCGTGCCATTGCCACGCCCCGCCGCGCCTTCGGGGTTCGAGCCATCGGTGGTGTAATAAAGGAAGGCCTTGTAGCCACCGCCGACGCTGTTCGCCTTCACCCACATCTCATTGCGCGAGGCATCGTATTGATTGCGAGCCGGCGTGAGGTTGCCAACCGGTGCAGCAGGATCGTGATACAAAAACGCCGCCGTGTTCGCATCAACGAACTTCGGCGAGGTGCCGTTCACGACAGTCGTCGTGGTGAAAGTCTCCGCTCCCGCGCTGCCGGTGGCATTTCGAGCTGTGTCTTGCGCCGCGAAAAGCTCAGGATGCACGCGACTGATGAAATTCGGCTGCTCGTAGCCCATGAAGATGTCGTTGCTCAGCGCTGGTGGATGGTCGCGGAGAGCGGGATCGGTGTTGCCGACCGGCACCGTGCCATTCAGGTCGATGCCGCCATCGAGCTTCATCAAAACATTCGCCGTCGAGCCATCCGTGCGGGTCACAAAACGCACGCCGCTGGTGCTCGTGACACGCGGAATGACCGCGCTGTAGGTGTAGTCCGTCGTCACGGTGTCCGCAGGCAGCACGGGGCGCGACGCCTCGGGCAGCGTGTTGCCGTTGAAGGCCTTGTCGCCATTCGGGCCGTCTTTGCGCTTCACCGTCACCGTTTTGGCCTCCACACCATTCTCGGTGATCGTGATCGGCCTGCCGCCGGTGTTTTTCCACAGCTCGCTCGGGTCCGGATTCTTCCACGAGAACAAGAAGTAGCCGCCCGCAGGCAACACCGTCGAAGACAGCTCCTCTTTGAATTTGTAGAAGCCGCCGCCGTAAGTCGAGTAGTTGTACAAATAGGCCCCGGTGGGGAAAGCGCTCGTGAATGTGCGAGCCGTGCCAGCGCTGTAGTTATCACTCAGCATCACCAGCAGCGTCACGGCATCCGCATCGCTCATGCCGGGATTTTCGCGCTTATCGAGCCGCTCCCACACGACGACATCCGCATCGCTGAAGCGACCCAGCTGATAACCTCGCGCGAACTGATCATGCACATAAAGCAGGTTCGGCACGCGAGCGTCATTCCACTGACCGAGGAAGCTCGTGTTGGAATGGCGTGGGAACGCACCACCACTTTCACCCAGCGTTTCTGCCTGATAGTTCCCGTCCGTGTAGAGCAGACCGAGTCCCTGACGCAGAAAGTAAAACGCGTGCTGCAGCTCTTTGCGGGCCGCGTAGTCGCTGTCATGGCTTTGAGCATGAGTCACGCCTTGATTGGCAGGGAAACCGCCCACACCGGCCCAATCGTAGCCTTGCAACCCGCTCGAAGGATTGCCCAAACGGCTGTTCAACTGGCTGCGCAGGTCATTATCGACCAATCGCATGCCCGCATCGATGTACGGCCCGTAAGCCGGCGGTTCGCCGAGATGCTCGCCAAATAGCATCGCATCATCACGACCACCATCGAGGCTAAAAACCGTATCGCGATGATTCGCATCGCTAAACCCGCGCGTGATGTTGAACTGCCGCTGCACCTGGCCCGAGTAGCCGTAGTCGCTTGTGTCCTTGTCCGCGCCAAACGTCGCCCCAAAGAAATCCGCCCGCACATGCTTCACCGCATCCAGACGAAGCCCGTCTGCCTTCGTGCGATCGATCAACCAACGCGCCGCACGGTTCAGATAGTCTTCCACCCGCTCCTCATAGAAGGCTTTGTTCGCATTTAGCAACTCCGTCGTAATGCCATTCCCCGGCCCAAAGCCCACGTATGTCCCATTGGGCAAATAGCAGTATTGCTCTGGCCGCAGCAGATCACGCACAAACTTGATCTTCGGAGCCGTGGAGCCTTCCGTGAGGCCAAAGTTGTTGTTCGTCGTCCCCGGTTCCTGTGCGATGTCGATCAGGTCCGCCAACCCCAGATTCTGCACCTGCCACGCATCGCTCCATGAGCGTGTGTTGTCCCATTTTCGGTAAAAGCCATCCTGCGTCCGCCGCAGATGAAAATCCTCCGGCACGAGACCCGGGTAGATGTCGATCGGCGTGTTCTCATTGTATCCCGGCACGTCAAAGGCGCGGTGATTCATGATGTTGTCAAAATACACCCGAATCCCAAACCGATGCGCCGTCTCCACGAGCCGGATCAGCTCCGCCTCCGTCCCATATCGCGTCTTCACCGAGTTCCGCTGATTCTTCGACCCCAGATCAAACGGATCCCACATGTCATACCCCACCGAAAGCCCCCCCGACCCTTTCGTCGGCGGCGGCAGCCACAGCGACGTGTATCCCGCCTCCGCCAACTCCGGCATCTTGTTCGTGATCTCCACCCACGACGTATTGAAGTACTGCAACATCGTTTCCGCACGGGCGATGGTAGCCAGAGCTAGGAAAGCGAAGATGAATGAAGTCCGAAGCATGGATGACAGAAACCGGGTTGGAGAAGCTGATTCCAGACATCATCAAAGATGACTGGAGGTGGATCTCAGCAGGTCGAGAGTGCTTAAACGAGCGAAATCTGTCCCCTAGACACATGAACAAAGTCCCGCCTCTCAGAGCACCTCGGGCAGGATGCTGACCAGCGGGCGGCCGCCGTCGCCGCCGAGCTTTTCGTCGAGGGCTTCGAGGCGCTGGATGAGGTCGGCCACATGCTTGCGCGGATACATGCCACCAGCAGCCTGGCAAAAGTGAGTGCGGCAGCCGAACGGACGATGCTCATAGATGGTGCAGCGTCCATCCGAGCCGAGCAGGGGGCAGGCTCCATCGGGGTGCGGCTTCAGCTTGGTGCGGCCACTGGCTTTCACACCGCGGGCTGCGTAGAGGGCCTCGCCCAGGGTCAGCATGGGGGTGTGGCCGCTCAGGCGGAAGTGGCAGCAGTGCGTGCGCACCTCACAGTCTCTCGGCAAAGCGCGTGCCGCCAGATCCGCGTAGATGCTGCGGATCTCCTCACGCTCGTCAGGACGAGTCGAGTTGGGTTTGCGATGGCGAGAGGACATGATGGGTGGTGTTTCCCATCATACCTGGAAGAGCGCAAGGATGGGTGAAGATGCGTTACTGCAGGCAGTAGCGCCGCGTCACGTTATTGCTCCTCCACGGAGAGGCGGAAGAAGCGGCGCTGGCCGTCGAGGGGGACGACGAATTGACGTGTCGGGTTTGAGGGGGCGGCAGGGCTACCGTCATTGCCAGGGATGTTCCAGAGACTCCAGCTCGTGAAGTCGGTGGTGGTTTGCACCTGCACGCGTCGGCCTTGGAGATTGGGGAACTGGATGGCGACATTGCCGGAGGAGACGGAGATGCCTGGACGAAGGATCGAAGCGGCATCTTCGGGATCGGTGAGAGCCAGGAACTCGTCTTGATTGCTCACGCTATCTCCATCGGCATCCAAACTTGGCGCACCCGCAGGTGATGAACTGCTGCCAAACTGGGCGAGACGCCATTCAGCATAGGTTTGGCGGCTGGCCATGCTGTTGATCCAGTCCATGACTACCTGCGTGCCTTCGGGATCGATGACCGCCGTGGCGAGTGGTGGCATGCGGGTGTAGCCGCCGCTGGCGCTGAGGCGATTCCAGATGACGGATTTGTCGTTGAAGCCACGCACGAGGGCTTTGTGGTCACCGGCCTGCACATTGCCGACGTGGGCGTCGATCATGGTGCTCTGCGTCAAAGACAGCTCGGGGCGCATGTCGAAGGCTCCAATGCCGGTGCCGCCCGCTTGGTGACAATACGAGCAATTCACGGCGAGCCAGCTCCGGGCGCGTGTTTCGAGCGTGGCGCTGGTGTCGGTGGGTGTGTGGAATTTTGGCAGCGTGTTGAACTGCGTCGGCGCATTGCTGAAGTAGCCCGCGTTGGCCATGAGTTCGAGGTAGTTGCCGCTTTGACCGCCGAGCGTGCCGGTGCGGTTGAGCTGTCGCGTTTCAAAGCTGAGTCCGTGACCGCCCTGCGGCGTGTGGCAGGCGAGGCACTCGCTGCGGCTGGGGATGCGCCAGTGGACGTTTGTGGGCGTGCCGCTGATGACGACGTTCATGTCGAAATCCTCGCCGCCATCGGCCACGAGGAAGGCTTCGGTGCCGGTTTCGTTCCAGCGGTAACTCACGCCGTAGCTGCCGGTGGCGTTGATCATGAGCAGACGTGTCTCCAGACGTTTTTTCGTGGCCGGATTGCCGCGAGTGACCTCGTAGTCGAAGTGTTTGATGAAAAGCGCACCTTGCGGCAGCGACCAGTTTCCGTCCTGCACGAAGCCAAACGTGTCCGTGTCGTTCGGCAGCATGAACCAGCGGCTCTTGATGGCGTAATCGCTCCAAAACGGCAGATTGATGTCGTAGCGCTCAATGCCCGGATTGAAGCTCAAATCGCTCAAATCGGCAAAAAGGCCGGTGTCGCTCAATTTGGCCGGGAAGGTCGTATCGACGGTCTGCGACACGAGACGACGCACTTTGCCGTCGCCGTAGTCGAGCATCAAAATGTCGCCATTCGCCGGATTGGGATCGAGCATGAAGGCGACGACGCCTGCCTCGCCCGTGATGCGTTCCACGGTGGGAGGATTCACTCCGTTGCGCGTGAGCGACCAGATGTGACCGCTGACGAAGTCGCCAAAGATGTACTTCCCGGCCAGCGCAGGATATTTGCTGCCGCGATACATCAAACCGCCTGTGACGCTGCGTCCCTCCAGCACGCCGCCGCCGTGGAAGTAGCTCCAAAGCGGTGCGATGGGATTGAAACCGACCGGCGGGCTCGTCTTTGGGCCTGCGGCAGCGGCTTCGAGATAACTCCAGCCAAAGTTGCCGCCGGGGGTGACCACATTGACCTCTTCCCACGAGTCCAAACCGACCTCACCGGCCCACATCTCGCCGTTTTGCGGATCAAAGCTGAACTGCCACGGATTGCGCATGCCGATCGCGAAGATTTCCGTGCGCAGCGTGCCGGTCAAAGCGACGCCATTGAACGAAGTGGCACCGATGAAGGGATTGTTCGCGGGCACTTTGAAGAAGGCGTTGGCTCCATTCATCACGATGCCGCTATGCGCGTTCGGCTCCAGGTTGGCAGGCAGGCGATCCACGTCGATGCGGAAAATGCCGCCCCAGTAGTCCTTGTCGATGCGCTGGGCGTTATTGTTGCCGTCATTGAGGCCGCCGGCATCGCCCGCGGACCAGTAGAAGTAACCATCGGGCCCGAAACGGCAGGAGTCGATGTTGTGAATGCTCGACGGATTCGGGATCGAGATGAAGGGCTGTTCGCTGGCGAGATCACCGAGATCGAGATTGCCATTCACCGCTGTGAAACGCGAAACGCGGGCGTAGTCGGCGCTGCTGATGCGCAGATTGTAAGTGACGAAGAATTGCCGGTTCGTGGCGAACTGCGGATGCAGTGCGATGCCTTTGAGGCCGAGTTCATTGCCGTCGTCGTGGAAGGTTTCATTCTGCGCGGTGCGCGCATTCACCACAGCGGCGAGGTCGATGAAGAGCGTCTTGTTCGGTGTGGCGCTGTGGATGTCATTGATGAGCCAGATTTTGCCGTTGCGTTCGCCGACAAGAACCTTGTTCGGATTGCCGGGCACATGCGTCATGCAGCTCGGCGCGTTGAAATTGATGCCTGGAGTCGAATCGACCACGGCGAGGCCGGTGGTGGGCGGGAGCAGCGGCATGGTGCTCGTGGCGTTTGCGATGCGCAGCGCGGAGGTGAAGGTGTAAGTCACCGTCGTCGGAGCGGACTCGCCATTCGTGCCGACGAGCTTGTAAGTGAGCGAATCGCTCGCCGGTGTGCCAGTGGTGTGCGTGTAAAGAATGCGCCCCGCGCTGTCCACACTGGCCGTGCCATTGCTCGGCGGCGTCACGATGACCACGCTGCCGACACCGGCGTCGTTTTTGCGGACATTGAGCAACGCTTTCTTCGTGTGACGCATCGTGATGGCATCGGCGAACGCCGTGGGAGCACCGAGAGCGCTCTGGAGCGAACGCCAGCTCGTGGTGACGGCGAGATTGTCCCACTGCGTGTCACCATCCGCACTGGAGGCCAAGCGCAGGCCGGTGATCCAGTTCGTGCCGGTGTAGCTGCGCTCGGCGGCGATGGTGTTGGCGCTTTCTGGCTGCGTGAGGTCGGGATTCACCCACAGCACGGCTTTGTTCGCCACAAAGTCGAGCTTCGCGACAATGGTGTAGTTTGTCGCCGCCACGGGAACGATGCCGGAGTAGGTGTGACCATTCGCGAGATCGTGAATGGCGAACTCGCGCACGCCGCTGGTCGGATTCGTGGCGAAGGGCACGCCGAAGAGGAATCGCTCCGTGCCGAAATCATACATGCTCATGCCGCCCCAACTCACACCGGCATCGCGTTGCATCTCATAGCGCACATACACGGCCTTCGCGGCGGAGGTGTCGGCGTCGTTGATCGCACCATCGGCCTCGATGCCGTTGAAGGTGCGCATCGCTCCGGAATTCCACGTGCGCAGTTTGTTCGTGGCGATGTAGGGCGAGTTGAACTCATGCCTCCAAGCCGATGGATCATTCGAATCAACAGGGCCGAAGGTGTTTTGGAAATCCCAGCCGGTGCCGCCCTGCTGAAGCGCGA
>JBILPY010000360.1:0-4925 GCA_044373575.1 Prosthecobacter sp.
CCCGGTGCCGAAAGCTGCCAGTAGTGTTTGCGCGGGACTCTTGGCGCGGCAGCAACGACCTGACATCAAGGCTGGTTGCGCATTTGACGCATTTCGCGCATTGGTTCCCCTGTGTGTGTACTATATACTCTTTTATTCTCTCTCTTTTTATTATTTTCCCCTGATTAAAGGTCGGGAGTTTTGGCAGAGCTACAGAATGCGATAAATGCGCCAAATGCGCCAAATGCGCCAAATGCGCCAAATGCGCCAAATGCGCCAAATGCGCCACATTTGGCCTCAAGAGGGGATTCTAGGGGAGGAAACGGCACCGAACAGCTCTCGAAGCACGTCATGGCCAGTGCCATTCTGCCTGGCGCACATGAAGCGGGTGCTTGTGTGACTCTTTGGAATACTCACCGGAAAGCAGCAAGCCCCCACCCATTTCGCGTTCCTTAAACTGAAGCAGCAGATCCTTGCGACTCGATTTCTGATCCCATTAATCAATCAAGGTCTGTAATGGTAGCGGTCATCACCCTGCACGATCACCGCCTTGTAGCGGTCACCAAACAAGCGTCCCCACTTCCGGTGGCGCACGTTGTGGCGCCGTGTCAGCGCGTTTTGCAGTCAGGCAATGCCCGCCACCAGATTCGGCTCTGGACTCTGGATGAAGAGATGGTAGTGATTCCCCATTAAGACCCAGGCATGCACACGCCAGCCGGTCACTTCACAGGCCTGGCCGAGCGTGTGCAGGAAGAAGCGGCGGTCACGATTGGGACAAAGCATCACTAGCACGGAGGCCAACGTGTCGGACAACAGCCAGTCGCACGGCTTCAGTAAATGGAGGAAGCGGTGGTGCATGCCGACGTCGGCTACCTGTGTGTTGAGATGCGCCCTGAGATCAGGCCCTGGAATGGCGCGTGGTATCCCGACGCGGCAGGGTCAGGGCAATGATGGAGAGCTGGATGAAGGATCTGCCCAGGGCTACGAGTAGCTCAATGCAAGGGCACTCGTAGAGAGCATCCGTTCCATGTCGTGAAGAACCTCTTCAGGCTCCGCAAGGTGCGTTATTGCGGAATCAGGAAGAACGCGGCGCAGCTGGGATTGCTCTTTGCTCTGGCCAATCTTGTCATCGCCAGGAAGTGCCTGCTGGGCACTGCGGGAAAGCAGAGCGGAGTTCAAAGCCCGCAAACCCCTCTGAAAACACCGGCCAGCGCGGCCCAACTGCCGATCACAAGTCGCTACACACATCTCAGGGGGCGGGCCACAGTCAATACAGCAACGAATCCGCCACCCTAGGCTCGCTGGATGAAAGAGGATCTGCCCGGTTATGCTTTAATGACTGCTCCCTCCAGCTTCACGGCTGGTTGCGCACTTGGCGCACAAAGCGCAGTCCTGCCTCTGTGTGTACACTATCACTCTACATATATCCTCTATTTTTATTTTTCTCCTCCAATTTAAAGCTCTGGAGTTTTACCGCAGGGGCGAAGTGCGCTTTGTGCGCCAAGTGCGCCGCCTTTGGCCATCTAAGGGCATTCGGGGCATTTCAGGCATCATCTCCCCTGTGTGTGTACTATCCCCCTTTATATACTCTCTCTTTTTATTTTTTTCTCCCATTAAAAACCCTGGAGTTTTGGCAGAGCTATAAAATGCCCGAAACGCCCCAAATGCCCTTGGTCGGTCGCGATTGGATGAGCTCAGCGGTGTGGTGAACAGCACAACTACATCCTGCATTCCGCACACTCCGGTGTGCGGCTCCGTTGAAGCGAGGCTGTTGACACTAGGTTACATGACAAAACATGACAAATGAAGCTTAGAACCTTGCGAAATTGTTCATTGGTACCCGCGATTACCCTTGAAGGAACGCCCGGAAATACGAAGATTCACACATGGACGAAACACCCAAGCAATCCCGGAGGGGTTGCCCAATGCGCTCCAGAAGTCTCATCACGGCAAATACTCCGGCTTCCACTCCAGATGCGCTGCTTCCACCATCCTCTTCAATTCCTCCACAAAGTCCTCACGGGCATGGTGCGCCTCCTGCGTCTTGATGTACTCGATCAAAGCAGGCCTGGCATCGGCCGCCACGGTGAAGGCTCCATAACCTTCCTGCCAGTAATCAAAGGCTGGAAACACGCCCTGGCCTTTGATCCAAGCCGAGGAAGCGGTCTTGATCTCCTTCACCAGATCCGCCAGCGCCAGAGAGGGGTGCAGTGAAGTCAGGAGATGAAGATGATCCTCCACACCGCCGATGCGATACAGGTGACAGTCGCGCTCCTTCACCACGCCCCAGATGAAGCGGAAGAGATCGTCACGCCGAGCCTTGTCGAGGGAACGCACGCGGTTCTTCGTGCCAAAGACGATGTGGTAGGTGATGTCGGTGTAGTTGGGCATGGCGGTGGGAATCAATAACCGCTGCGCGCATTGGGCAACCCCTCTGGGGTTGATCATCAAAAAGGATGCGGGCCTTCCGACCAGGGGTTTCGTTCCTCAACCCCTGGCTATTCACGGGGAACCACTCCGTGGTTCCGAAGCGGCCTAGCACTGGTTTCCACTCGACACTGATTGAACCATTCCGTGGTTCCATAGCGGATTGGCAATGGTCTCTTCTCGACACTGATGGCGAATCTTTTCCCCTCGCACTGCCATGGTCAGCAAACTCTTGCACGCCTACTACCGCGTATTGAAACACTGCCGAGCCAATTCCGAAACCACGTTCTTTAGCCCGTAGGGCTAACCCATGAGTAGCCGGGGGTTGAGGAACGAAACCCCCGGTCCGGTGGAAATCGCCCTTTTGCCAGCGCCGAACCCCGCGAGGGGTTCCCCCATACGGCCGTTTCAGCACTCAGCCCACGAACAGGTGATGGGGACTCCTTTGGAGTACGGAGTGGATCGGGATGGGCTGAGGTTTCGGATTTGGCTCCACCATCCCGCTTTCTCCGTGACAAGCCCGCTTGCTCTTTGCTAAACCATGCGGCGCTGCCTCCATGACCCGCTCCTTCTCCCTCCGCGACTACTCCATCGCCTTTGCCCTGCTGGGCATCTGCGCGTTCTTTGGCATCGTGGAGCCGAAGTTTCTCGATTCGCGGAATCTCTCCCTGCTGATGACGGAGCTTTCCATCACGGCCACGCTGGCGATGGGGATGCTCATCATCATCCTGCCGGGGCACATTGATTTATCCGTCGGCAGCGGGCTGGCGCTGCTCAGTGGCATCGCTACGGTGCTGACGACGAAGGCGGGCTGGCCGGCACCGGTTGCGCTGAGCGTGGGCTTGCTGGCGGGGCTCATCATTTGGTGGGGGAAAGGGCTGCTCATTGTGAAGGAGCGCATCCCCGCCTTCATCGTCACGCTTGCGGGCTTGCTGGTGTTTCGCGGGTTGTTCTGGCTGGTGATCCAGAACCAGACGGTGCCGGTCGTCGCCGGTGGCCAGACGAATCTCTACTCGCTCATCAGCACCTTTTATCTACCGCCGCTGGCGGGCTATGCGGTGGCGGCGGTGGTCATCGCCGTGATGATTTGGGCCACGCTGAAAGGCCGCGCCGAACGCCGGGTCAATGGCTTTGAGGTGGCGGATGGGGAGTCGTCCTTCATGCGCGTGTTCATCGCCGCGCAGGCGGTGCTGCTCTTCGTCATCGTCACGAACCAGTTCCGTGGCATCCCGCTTCCGGCGATGATCTTCGCCGCCGTGGCGCTGGTGGTCTTCGTGCTCACGCAGCACACCGCCTTTGGCCGCTATCTGTATGCCATCGGCGGCAATGCCGAAGCAGCGCTCGTTTCCGGCGTGCCGGTGCAGCGCGTGGTGATCACCGCCTTTGCCATGATGGGAGCCATCGTGGCCGTGACCGGCTTCATGCTCACCTCCTACACCGGGAACTCCACCACCGATCTCGGCGAATGGATGGAACTGGATGCCGTGGCCGCCTGTGTCATCGGCGGCGTGAGCCTGCGCGGCGGGCGCGGCACGGTGCTCGGCGTGCTGGCGGGTGCCCTGATCATGGCCACGCTGCTCAACGGCATGACGCTCATGGCGGTCTCCCCAGAATACAAACTCATGGTTCGCGGCAGTGTCCTGCTGGCCGCCGTGTGGATGGACATGCGCCTCGGACGTCAGTAAAGAAGACACTCCAGCCTGTCAGCCACGCCAGCGAGGTATTGGCGTGTGCGTAGGCTCAAAATCAACAGCTCGGGAATCGGCTTGAAGGCTGACTGGATTTAGCCCGACGAGATCGAAAAGCCGAAACAGCGCGCGAGTAGATCAAACTCCGTCCGAGAAACGGGGAAAAGCCGTTGCCCAAGGGCTAAGTCCTGGGCCACCCCACCGCGAATCGTTCAACAACCGTTATCATTGCGGCTTCGCGCAATGATAACCATGTTCGTTGGGCTTCTTCATTTTATTCGGGGAGTGGGGCAACTCTGAAGGAGCTGGGATCATCCACTGGGTTATGTCCACGACTCCGCTCCCGGTGAGCCTCACAGGCCTTTCTCTCTTCTGCTGGCAGACTGCTCAAATTCTCGGCAATCTCATAGGCATGCCAACTTAGTAAGCTGCGACCATCGTCGGTATCGTGGATGGACCTCCACGAGGCCACATCGCGGGGCCATGCCACCAAGTATGGAAAGGAAGCAAAAGGCTCGTAGAGAGAAGTGCACCACATCCCACCGCATTCTTCACATCTTTCGAGCGTGATCCAATTGCCTTGGTCAATCGTGGTCAGAACTGGCCTGTGCGGACTCTTCTGATTGTAGCTGAATAAGACCCAGAGGGACCTATCAGGGGAGTTACAGTTTGAGCACATGGATCTTATTTTTTCTCAACGTCAAAGTGTTGCCATGCACGTCTTGTTCGGCTCTTGGGTTCTTCGGTCATATTCAGCGGGTGTCTCTGTATGAATCGCCAAGAGCCTCCTGGCGGGTAGAATCAGGAAACTCTGGGAACTGCTTTCGGATG
>JBILPY010000361.1:0-4918 GCA_044373575.1 Prosthecobacter sp.
GAGGGACTTGTCGTCAGCGCACGCCACGGGATCGCCAGAGTCGTCGTGGGAGCGGTTGACGCATCTTTTTCGATCCACTCACGCTCCGCCGCATTCACAGACGGATGCTCAGAAGGCTGGTTTCGATACCACCACGCGAACCACGCCGCCCACAGGACACCGGGCACCGCGTTAAGCACAAACATCCATCGCCAGCCCGCGTTCATCACGAACCATGCCGTCAGCGGGGCCGCCACGATGCTGCCCACTGACATGAAGCCGCTAAACGCTCCCGCTGCTGAAGCCTGCGCCGTTTTGGGAAACCAGCGCGACATCGCCATCACACCCACCGGCACCAGTCCTGCCTGCGCCACGCCCATGAAGGCTCGCGAGGCCGTCATCCAGCCGAGTTCGCCCATCGCCAGCCCCGCAGTGGCCAGCGACCACATCACCGCATACAACGCCAGCGCCCATCGCGCCCCGAGCCGCTGAGCCAGCATCGCCGCCGGGATCTGGCACAGCGCATACGGCCAGAAAAACGCACTCATCATCATGCCCGACTGCTCCTTCGTCAGCCCGAGGTCCGCCCGAATCGTGCTCTCCGCCGGAGCCACGCCATTCCGGACGAAATACGCCAGCGCCGCCGCCGAGCAGAGCCCGGCGAGGACGATGAAGCGAGCGCGAGTGGGATACATGCGATGTGGATTAACCTATCTAATAGATTCCAGCCTCTCCGTCGTGAATCTCCAGCAATCTGGAATGCGATGATTGTATTTGGATCCTGGGCTGTCTCTCTTGATGTCTTCTTGCAGTGAGCCGTGCCCACGATCAAAGCACTGGGTTTTCATATGAGCTGCGATTTCACTCGGAAGTGCAATATAGGCACGAGGGCTTTGGTCGATCTCAACTCCAAGGAATTGAATGAACAAGAATACCGTATCCTGACGCTGCTTTGCCAACCACTTATCGATGGCTTGATGATAGTTCACTCCCTTCTCGACATAGCGGACCGCCAGCATCCATCCACCATCCTGACTGCCTTTCACAGAGATTGGCAGAAACTTTTCACCCTTGTTCGCTACCAGATCATAATGAGGCTGGTTTGCCCCATATTGAACAAGCACGTCATAGCCTGACCTTGCTAGCAAGCTTGCTGAATAGGATTCGGCTGCGATTTCACATTGTCTGGCGGTCATGTCGGATAAAGTGGGTCGATTTGAGTATCAATTCTACCAATCCGTCACCGCGCCATCGGGGCTGAACTCGCGCAGGACGATCTCCTGCTGGAAGGGATGCTTCTTCACCTCAGCCTCGTTGATGGTGATGCCGAGGCCGGGTTTGGTGTTTGGGCGGACGATGCGGCCTTTGGTTTCGATGGTGAAGCCTTCCTCGACCACGTCCTGACGCCACGGCACGTCGTTGTGGACGGTTTCGCAGATGATGTAGCTCGGCTGGCTGAAACCGAACTCGAGCGACGCGGCGGTGCTGACGGGTCCCTGCGGATTGTGCGGTGCCAAAGCGATGCGATGTGCCTCCGCGAGCGCGGCGATGCGTTTAGCGGCGCTGAGACCGCCGCAGTGCGTGATGTCGAGTTGGCAGATCTCGACCGCTCGCTTTTCAAACATGTCTTTGAAGGCCTCCAAGTTCGTCACGCGTTCGCCGCTGGCCACGGGCGTGGTGAGAGCGGCATTGATCTTCGCGAGGCCATCGACCGCCTCCGGCCAGCAAGGTTCCTCGAAGAAGTAGAGGCCAAAATCATCGAGCGCTTTGCCGAATTTGAGTCCCATGGCCGGTGAGGGCCGAGCATGGCAATCGACCATGATGTCGATGTCCGGCCCCACGGCATCGCGCATGGCCGCGACGGCTGCTGCGGCAGCGCGGACGGGTTTCATGCCTTCGATGGGCATCGTGCTCGGCACCGCCATGCTCTTGAAGGCGGTGTAGCCATCCGCCACGGCCTGCTGCGCCAGTTCGGCGAAGCGTTTCGCGTTGTCGGCGGGCGTCTGATAAAAATCCTCCATCTTCCCGCCGCCGAGGTGGCAGTAGGTGCGCACCCAATCACGCACCGGACCACCAAACACCTTCGAGAGCGGCATGTTCGCCACCTTGCCCACGATGTCCCAGAGCGCCAGATCGATGCCCGCGATGGCCGTGGCCCGCACGATGCCGTGCCCATGCCAGAAGTGCTGCCGATACATCATCTGCCACAAATACTCCACCCGCGTCGGGTCCTCGCCGATGAGCAGGTGCGACATGTCTTCGATCGCCCCCACGATGCTCCGCGTATGCCACTCCAACGTCGCCTCTCCCCAGCCGATGAGGCCGGGCTGATCCGTGACGACTTTGACAAAGACCCAGTTTCGCATCCGGGCATGGCAGACGAGCGTTTCGATGGCGGTGATTTTCATGGCTGGATAATTTGAACCACTGATAAAACGCTAATCAGACGCTGATAAATCTAGTTTGGAAGACGACGATTTAGAATGCATCGCAGAGCTTGGGAGAACGCAGGGAAATCATTCGGAATCAATCCTCCGCGATTTCTCAATCTCTAGTCTGTTTAGGATCAATGGGTGGTTGAATCCTGATCCCAATTCAGTTTGATGTTTTCTTGATGACTCCAACTCTGAGAAAAACTGGTGCGCTCATTCTTTCGGCGTGTGTATTTGGGTGCATGACCGGTTGTCAGTCTGGAAGTCCTCAGCAGCGCTTTGGATGCCTGCCTTGCCCAGGGGCGTTTACTTTTTTTCCCTAGCAGATCCTGATGCGCTGGGCCAAGCGCGCTACCAAAGATCGGCCTTTTCAGGCAGGGGCAAGGAATGCGGCCGGGGGATTCTTTATTCGAAAAAGGCTGGGTTTCTCGATCTGGCACATGTTCGAGACACGATGGACTGGTCGTATTTTGTTTCTCAACGGCTTGAAGAGGCATTGCACAAAGGTGAGCAGACTGTAGCTATTCCGCGCAGCGCGGACTCTGTTTTTCAACTAACGCTCGCTTATCCGCAAAATTGGAAGCGACTGCCTGTGGTCGATAGACAGGAAACAGTGCGCGAGGCTTCGATTGAAATCGCCCATTATGTGGTGTTTCACCTGATGACGTGGCATGAGATTGCCACTTGGTTTGGGTATGGGCGGTCTTGGATATGGACGGAGAAGCCGTCGGCTTTTACGTATGATGACACGATGTCCCACGTTGTAGGATGGCGGGCTGCAGATCTGGCTCTGCGAAACACGACGGGGAACTGGGATCGTGACGCGACGAGAGGATTGGAGATGGCGCTGGCAGAAGTCGAGGTCGTTTCAAAAGCTGAAGCGGCGGCGGCGGTGACGTCGGTGGAAAACAGATGGTGGCGGCGGGGAGTGTGCCTCAAGAGGATGATCGACATTGGCGAACGGGAGGGGATGATTTATCCCTGGCTGGTTGCGGCACCTGAAGGAGTGGAGCGGCCCCAAGCGTTTGCGGTGCCGGAACCGCCAGTTGGATTGCCTTCGTTGAACTGCTTAACCGTGCGGCCCTCACCGAAGCTATTGGCCCGGATTCGTGAGTCTTGCCCGCTGCCTGACGCCAGCATTGACATTCGGGCTACCTATTCGCTCCTTCTTGAGACTATTCGGTATGAAGTGAAAAAGGAACTGGGTCCGTATGCGGATCAGATGGACTGATCATTCTCCTTCACCGTCGGTTTTGCCGACTCGCGCGCTGGAGGAGGGTGCGCTGGCTTTGGTGGTTGAAAACAGGAAGGCGATGGGAGCCAAGAAGACGGAGAACAAGCCCATGATGGCGAGGACTGCGGCGGTATTCCGCTCCAGGGCCTTGCCGTCAGGAGAGCAATCAAACTTGTAAAACATGATTCCGGAGATCACAGACAATATAAAGATGGCGTGATATGAGACAGACATCCAGGTGATGACGGTGACCTGCCCTTCGGTGAGGGACTCGATTTTTTTCGTTTGTTTGTCCAGATTGAAGTAAAAGGCGGCCATCATGCTGATCTGCGGCACTATCAAGCCCACCATCATCTGCAGACTTTGAAAGGCGGACTGGAAGGAGGGAGCCACGGGCTCGCTGCCGAGGAATTTGAAAGCGAAGACGAGCAGTACGACGAGAAGCGTGATGAACCACACCTTAAAAACCGCTAATCTGATACGGTCTGTTTTAGTTTTCTTCATGAAATCCGCGAAATGCTGGTGAAGTGACATCGATGTCTAGATCGTTGCGAAAATAGTCCCGGTATCTGGTAATGAGATCCTGCCGCATGGAGGCAGCAATGGCGGCGATCTTTCTCTGGTCCAGCATGGTGTATTTCCATTCGGCGTCTCGCGAACTCCGGGCCTGCACCTGAACTTCCAGTTCAAAGTGGATGTTCAGCCGTTTCGGCTGCATTGAATTGAACTCAATGTGTGAGTCAAGAATTCGTCCACGCCACCGGGCCTGCGCATTATCATTCGGATTGAGTAGGGCGCTGCGAATTGGTGCGTCTCCTCGGTCGTTTTCCATAGTCCAGTCCGAAAGGCCGGTTTCGAAAGTGAACCGCTGTTCTTCCGGTTTTGCCATGGGGGTGCTGGAGGGCAGTCGAATGCCGTAATTGTAGGCAAGCACTTCGTAACCAGGCCGAACAAAAGATGTGGCGAGCCTGGTCGCATTCTGATCTCCGGCGCGGACCAGTGAAAAGGCATTATCGACAGAGACCGTCATATCGCGGTTAAATCCCAGCCAGTTCTCATAGGTTAGGCGGAAGGAGTTGAAATCAGGTTCCGCCGGAGGGTCAGAGGAGCCTAACCATGAGAGCCCGACGTGCGGCCCCCCGCTGTTTACCGTGGTGAATCCAATGCAGCCCGTGAGGGTGGTGATGGCAACTGTAGCTGCGCAAATTCTGACGATGACCATTCGCACAAGGGAGACTGTTAAGGGATGTGTGGCTGTCAAGCATCTAGTCGC
>JBILPY010000362.1:0-4914 GCA_044373575.1 Prosthecobacter sp.
CGCTCCCTGGAAGCGGCCTGCTTTTTATATGGAGCGCCGACGAGTCGTCGGCCTGCGGGGGCGGCGCGCCGCCGCCGCGCCCTGGAGCCGGTGCCGTTCTCAACGCTTTTCTGGGAGGGCCGGGTGATATGGCACTCTGGTCATCGGGCCATCTATGGTCGTCTCCCACCTCCATTTGGGGGCCAGTGGTTCCGCCGGTCCTCATCGCCAACACAACAAGCCATCAACACAAAACACACGTCATGAGAAAGTATTATTACCCCAATAAAGTAGCGGAGCAGCCGCCCTGGCACTTCAACTACGCGGATCAGCTCACCGAGCTGGGCGTGGGCATGGGCCTGGTCCTGGCCGATGTCACCGCCAGCGTCAATGATTCCCGACACCTGGGCTACGCCATCGGCGCGTGGTATAGCCGGGTCAAGGAGTTCGGGCCGGGAGCCACGGGACAACTGGAGGTGCTGAAGTATGGCGGCGGACTGGATCCTTTTGAGCTGCCGGACTTCCTGGCCCCGGTGCCACCGGCCGGTCTGACCGCCGTGCTGCCGGGTGCGCTGTCGCGTGTCTTTCGCTACATCCGGATGATCCGGGGGGCGCCGGGCTTTACTGAGGGGAAGGGCCGTCTGCTCGGCATCGTGGGTGAAGAACTGCCGCCGCCGCCCCCTGGCTCTGCGGTCCCGCCGCGCATCACCCTGAGCCTGAACCAGACACCGACGATGCAGCAGGTGCTGGTGAAGTTTTTCAAGGATCGTCACGAAGGCATCTGGCTGGAGAGCCGTCGCGGCACGGGTCCCTGGGAGTTCATCATCATCTCCACCCAGAGCCCCTACACGGACACCCGTCCGCTGCTGGTGCCCGGTGTGGCCGAGGTGCGGGAATACCGCGCCATGTTCTGGGACAAAGGCCAGCCCGGCGGCGAATGGTGCGACGTGGCGAAGATCACGGTTTCGCCGTAGGCGAGCGCTACGCGCAGACTGGGAGACGCGCTTTGCGCGGAGACTCTGAGCTCCAAGTCTCAAAGTCTCATCGCTCCGCGCAAAGCGCGTCTCGCGGCGCAGCCGCTCTCCCAGTTTGATTCGCTCGCGCCCCATGCTCGGCTCACCCGTTGGGCTTCGCTTCGCTCAGTCTATCTCGCAGCCCGCCAAGCTGCTCGATTCCAAGTCTCAAAGTCTCGCCGCGCAGCGGCTCTCCAAGTCTCCCAGTCTCCCAGTCTTCAAATCTTCCCCAGCCATGCCCTACGACCCTAACATTCCTCAAGCAGGCACCGAGATCGATGCGGTGCAGATGCGCTCTCAACTCAATGGACTGAAGTCCATCATCGACGCCGTGCCGACGATCACCTCCGCCGTGGTGGATGCGGTGAACACCCTGCCTCCGGGTGATCCGGCGGCGGTGTCAGTGTCTGTCATCGGCGACGTGCTGCATTTGACCTTCAGCCTGCCCATGGGCCAGAGCGGCCCGGCGGGAGAGGTGACGCTGGCGGACATGAATGCCGCCATCGCCACGACGAGCAGCAACAGCAATGCCGTGGCGACCCTGGGTGAGCTGGCCGAGGGCACCTACAATCAGACGCAGATGCAGAACGTCATCAACAAGATGGATGAACTCATCCTGGCGCTGCGGAGGTAGGGGCGGAAGACACGGGGACCCCGGTTTTCGCGGCCAAACTTCTTGCGCGGCTTCCGGGGGGCGGGCTAAAGACGCGCCAGCATGAACCGCCTGCTCTTTCTCCTGCCCTTCCTCGCTGCGGTCGGCCTCTCCTCCTGCTCCACGCTGCGCTTCTACTCGCAGGCAGCCGGAGGCCAGATGGAGATGCTGCGCAAGGCCAGGCCAGTGGCGGAGGTGATGGCTGATCCGAAGTCGAAACCGCTGCTCAAGCAGAAGCTCTCCACCGTGGATGACATCCTCGACTTCGCCGAGAAGGAACTGCATCTGCCCGCGAAGGGTCAGTATCGACGCTACGCGAATCTGGGCCGACGCCATGCCGTGTGGGTCGTCTTTGCGGCACCGGAATTCAGCGTGCAGCCGAAGACCTGGAGCTATCCCCTGCTCGGCAGTCTCGCGTATCGCGGCTTTTTCCAGGAGGCGCTCGCCAATGCCGAAGCGGACAAACTCCGCGCCAAGGGTTTCGATGTCTATATCGCCGGAGTCGATGCCTACTCCACGCTCGGCTTCTTCCGTGATCCGCTGCTGAACACCTTCATCAGCCGCAGCGACGCCGACCTCGCCGAACTCATCTTCCACGAGCTGACTCATCAGCGCCTCTACCTCAGCGGCGATACGGATTTTAACGAAGCCTTCGCCACCGCCGTGGGCCAGGAAGGTGCCCGCCGCTGGTTGCGCGCCCGAGGTCGGATGAAGGAGCTGGCGCAGTATGAAAAGGAGGGGCGGGTGGAGCGGGAGTTCATCAAGCTGGTGCTGGAGACGCGGGAGGAACTGAAGGGAATCTATGCCCGCACCTACCGCAGTCGGGAAACAGAGCTGCTGCAAAAGAACAACACCTTTGCCCGCCTCCGCGGGCGAGCCCTCGCCCTCGATGCCCGCCACGGCGGCAGCCTCAAAATCGAGCGCTGGTTTAAGAAGCCCGTGAACAACGCCCGCCTCGCCACGGTATCCTCCTATTACGAGATGCTGCCCGGCTTTGAGGCCCTGCTCAAACAACGCGGCGGCGACCTCGAGCAGTACATGGCGGACATCGGTGCCATGCGCCGACTCAAGCACGATGAGCGCCGCCAGCGCATCATGCAGGCGATCCCTTAGCCGATGAAGTATCTCGTCATCAGTCTCGTGATCCTCGCCTTGCTCATCGCAGCAGGGATCATCCTGAACTCGCGTCCTGCTCCCCTGCCCGCCGAGGTCAGCGCCGCCGTCGCTGAAGAGTTCGATCTCTGGCAAAAGCAGTTTCACCTCGGCGACATCGACCGCGCCGAGCGTCTGGCCCTCCAGCACCTCACCGAGCGGGACATGCGCCAGCGCATCCGCGAGGCCCAGCTCGAAGAAGCACAGATCGAGAAGCAAATCCCGCCCATCACCGAAGCCGAGGCCCGCGCCTGGTATGCCGCGCATCGGGAGGAACTCCGCCTCCCCACGCTGCATCGTGTTTCACATCTTTTCCTGACTCGACACAACCCGAAGAAGCCGGACCGCAGCGCCGAGATGCGCGCCATTCATCAGAAGCTGAAAAGCGGCACGGACTTCGCCACGCTGGTGTCCCAGCATTCCGAAGATGCCCGCAGCAAGGCGCTCGGCGGTGATCTCGGCTGGCTCAGCGCCACGCGAATGCCTGCCGACTTCATGACGCATGTCGAAAAGCTCCGCGCCGGTGAAACCAGTGCCCCGCTTGAGACCAAGCTCGGCTGGCATCTCCTGCGCATCACGGATCGCCGCGAGTCGCGTGTGCCCACCTTTGAGGAAGCACGTCCCGAGATCGAGGCGCTGCTGGACCTCGCCGCACGCGAGAAATTGCAGGCCAAAAGGTAGCACTACACCCCATGGTTTATTTTGCCGGACTGGATCATTCTCATGTCACGCACCTCCGCCATCCGGCGGAGATGCCATCAACCTAAAGTCCATCTCATCATGAAATCCATCCTGCTCACCACTCTCGCTCTCTCCACTCTTCTTGTTGTCAGTTGCAACAAGCAGAAGGCCGCCATCGACGCCCGCACCGACACGAAGCAGACGGCCATTGATCACGAAAAAGAAGCCGTGACCGCCGCCGCCAAAGAAGCCACTGCCCAGACCGATGCCAACGCCGCCATCGACAAAGCCAACATCGAAGCCAACAAGGTCAGCGCTCAGGCCCAACTCGATGCTGAGAAGGCCAAGAACGATGCCGCCGCCGCCGCTGAGAAAGCCCGCGTGGACGCTGAGAAGAAGTAGTCTCGAAGCCGTTCGGAGCTTGGCATCCGCACAGGCGACTGTGCGGACCACCGCTCACTTCTTTCCCTTCTTCGCCACAGGCGGAGGAGCCACCGTGAGACCCGCAGCCTCCATGACGAGCTTTTGAAAGGCGTCCTTCGGCTTGCCACTGTCAGGCACGAGGACGTTTTGCACCATGAAGACCGTGACGATCTGATGCGCGGGATCAATCCAGCCATTCGTGGCAAAGGCACCGCCATGCCCGAAGCTGCCCACCGGCATCGCTGAGCACGGGCGCTGCGTCTCCGTATTGCACTGCCAGCCGACGGCGTAGCTCTGCTTCTTGCCGCCTGCCATGACGGGAGTCGTCATGTCCTTCACCGCCTTCTCCGAGAGGATGCGCACGCCCTCCAGTTCACCGCCATTTGCGATCATCGCGTAGAAGCGCCCCATGTCCGCTGCGGTGGAAAAGAGCCCGCCCGAGGGCTCCACCATGTGCGTCACGCTCACATCACTGGTGACGAAGGGATTGTAGCCCGGCGCTAGCTCATGGGTGTCCTCATCCATCTTGTAGGTTCGGGCGATGCGCGCGCGATGCGCCTCATCAGGATTGAACATCGTGTCCTTCATCCCCAGCGGCTTCAGCAGACGCTCACGCATAAAGTCATCATACTTCATGCCCGAGACGATCTCCAGGATGCGCCCCGCCACCGTCGGGCCGAAGCCATATTCATAGCTGCTTCCTGGCTGGAAGGCCAGAGGCGCACGCACCAGAGTCGCCACATAGGACTTCAGCGAGATCGCTCCATCCGTGGGCTTGCGCGGAGGAAAGGCGATACCTGCCGTGTGGCTCAGCAACATCCGCAGCGTGATCGCCTTCGCCGGCACCGAGCCATCCGCCAGCTTCATCTGTCCGAGTTCCGGCAGCCACTTCGAGGCGGGTTCATCCAGCGAGAGCTTCCCCTCATCCACCAGGATCATGATCGTCGTCGCATTCACCGACTTCGTCATCGAGGCGATCCAGAAGAGCGCGTCCTTTGGCATCTTCTTCCCTGT
>JBILPY010000363.1:0-4901 GCA_044373575.1 Prosthecobacter sp.
GATGATCGTCACGCCGTTCAGACGCACCTGCGCACGGCAAAGATGACCGTAGTGCGCACCCGTGTATTTGCGGTCATCGAACTCGACATCGATCATCGTCGCGCCTTCGAACTTGATGCGGCATTCGACCACACTGTCCTTCGTCGGGATCTCCAGACCATGCACCGCAGCGTGGGCTTTCACGAACGTTTTACCATCGGCACTGGGCACATCCTTGTCACGAGTCTGAGTGCCTTTCAGCGTACCATTTTCGAAAGCAAAGGTCGGCACCACTTTGTGCCAGTCCGCAGGGCGCTTAGAGCCCTCGAAGTCATCGGAGAAGAGCACTTCCTTCTTCACGGCGAGTGACTTGGACGGTATGCGTGGCAGATCAGCAGCCTGAGCGATGCAGGCCAAAAACGGGAGGGTGAGACAAAAGGTGGAAAGATTCATGGTTGAGGCGTCATGATCAGGAGTCTCTGGCATATGGTCAAGGCGCGGAATCCGTAAATCATTCATACGCTGATGAGCTCACGTTGAGCATTTCGGAGCAGCAGTCTGCTCGTCGTCACCAGACTGGGCGGGAGATCTTGCCCTACACGATCCGACACATCTTTTGCCGGAGGAGGCACGGAACTTTTGCCAAGAAACCGGGAAAACCAACCGTACACAATAATACTTCCCGAGGTGATATGAATACCATGACAACCCGTCTCCCACTGCCCCAGCGCCGCACCCAACTCGTGCGCTTCGCAGCCCTTCTCGACCAGGGGGACAAAAGCGTTTTGCTTAACCTCGAATCCCTGATTGCAGATGCGGGGCTCACCCGGTCTTTCTCGGATGCAGAGCTAAAGTCGCTCATTCTCATCGTGAAGCATCACCGCCCGGATCTGGCGCTTGTGCTGCTGACGCAGGTGCGCACGATCAAGGAACGCGAGAGCCTCGGAGCTTGTCTTGCATCCATCTGGAGCCGTATCGACATCAATGCCGCTTGGCGCGCCATTGCATCCAGCAGCCTGCCCGAATCCGAGCGCCTTGCCCTGCAAAGCGCCATGATTTAAGCCAATACCGAACCACACTTCAGCAACACTTGCCGCAAGCCTGCCTGCCTCTTTCAGCGTCTTTTCCCAAGAATCAAGACACGAACGACCACCAACCAACCCTCTGAGGTATTTTGCAGCCACACGTATTTCATATACAATCCCTGACCTCAGCCCCCTTTTTTGACCGCCATGACCCGCCTCCCACTTGCCATCTTCCTCGTCGCTGTAACCACATCGTCGGGCGCAGGCATCGAGTTTAACAAAGACATCCGCCCACTGCTTGCTGACGCCTGTTTCCACTGCCACGGCCCTGATCCGGGCACACGCAAGGCGGGTCTGAGGCTCGATACAGAAGCGGGCTTCTTCACAGCGAAGAAGGGCGAGGAACCAACTGTCATCAAAGGTCAGCCGGACAAAAGTAGCCTCTACCAGCGCCTGCTATCCACCGACGAAGACGAGATCATGCCGCCGCCGGAGAGCCACAAGGAGCTGAAGCCTGCGCAGATCGCCATGGTCAAGACATGGATCGAGCAAGGTGCCCCCTGGCAGCCACACTGGAGCCTCATTCCTCCGCAGAAGCCTGCTGTGCCTGCGGTGAAGGACAAATCCTGGGTCAAAACGCCCATCGACAGCTTTGCCCTCTCCAAGCTGGAAGAGAAGGGGCTCAAGCCCGCGCCCGAAGCCGAGGCTCATGCACTTGTGCGCCGCATCTCGTTGGATCTCACCGGGCTGCCGCCTTCGCCGGAGCTTCTGGCTCGCTTCTGTCCGACCGGTCAGACCAGTCCAACTCGTCTGACGGACGCTCAGATCAGTTCCCTGATCGACGAACTCATGAAATCTCCCGCCTATGGCGAGCACCGCGCCCGCTACTGGCTCGATGCTGCGCGCTATGGCGACTCCCACGGCCTGCATTTCGACAAACCCCGCGAGATGTGGCCCTATCGTGACTGGGTGGTGAAGGCCTTCAATCGCAACCAGCCTTTTGATCAGTTCACCATCGAGCAGATCGCGGGCGATTTGCTGCCGAAGCCAACGGACGACCAGCTTGTCGCCACCGGCTTCCAGCGCTGCAACATCACCACGAATGAAGGCGGCACCATTGATGAGGAAAACCTCGCCAACTACGCCGCAGATCGCGTGCAGACAATGGGCTGGGTTTACATGGGACTCACCACGAACTGCTCGCAGTGCCACGATCACAAGTTTGATCCGATCACGCAGCGTGATTACTACTCGATGGCCGCGTTCTTCCGCAACACGACGCAGAAGGCCAAGGACGGCAACGTGAAGGACGGCCTCGGCCCCATCCTTGTGCTGCCCACGGAGAAAGACCGCCCGCGGTGGACGGCGCTGCCCACGGAGATCGCTGCCTCAAAGAAGCTTCAAAACGATGCCCGCACCGCAGCGGCGAAGTCTTTTGAGACATGGTTTGCCACCGCCAAGCCTGCGGACCTAGCCGCTGACATTCCAACGAAGGGCATCATCGCCCACATCCCTCTGAATGAAGGCAAAGGCCAGGAGGTTGCGGCCACCTGTGGTGAAACAAAGACCGCGAAGACCTTCAAGTCGGCGGGTGCCATCACCTGGAAACCCGACGGCAAACTCGGCCCGGCACCTGAGATCAAACCCGGCAGCAATTTTGACCTCGGCGATGTGGGGAATTTCGAGAAGGACAAGCCCTTCAGCTATGGCCTGTGGTTCCGCGCTGGCAATGTGACGCAGAGCGGCAGCATCCTCGCCCGCATGGATGAGAAGAACGGCTTCCGTGGATGGGACATCATGCAGTCCGCCAACAAACTGAGTGTCCACATCATCAGTCAGTGGCCCGGCGACGCTCTGAAAGTGACCACAACCAAACCGGCCCTTCGTGCTGGCGTCTGGCAGCACCTCTTTGTGACCTATGACGGCAAGGGCAAAGTCGGCGGACTCCGAATCTATGTTGATGGAGTGGACACGCCGGTGAAGGCGGATGCTGCCTCGCTGAAGGGAAGCATTGTCACCACCACCCCAACCAAAATCGGTCAGCGCAGCTCGACACCACTTCGTGAAGGCGGCGTGCAGGACATCCGGCTTTATGACCGTCAGCTGACTGCCGCGGAAGTCCAGACTCTCGCCAAGGTGGTGCCACTTCAGCAGTTCGTTGGAGCCAAAAAGATCCACCCGAAGAATCGCGAGGCGCTTTTCGATCATTACCTCGCCACTCGCGACAAGGCTTATCAGACCGCGTCCACCCAAACCAACAAGCTCACCGCCGAACAGGAAGCCATCAAGGCACGCAGCCCGATCACCCACATCCAGGAAGAGAAGATGGACGCCAAACCCATGGCGAACATCCTCATGCGTGGAGCCTATGACAAAGTCGGCGAGCAGGTCGATGCCGCCGTGCCAGCCGCCCTTGGCAAGTTGGCTGCCAATGCTCCGAAGAACCGTCTCGGCCTCGCGCAGTGGCTCGTCGATGCCAGCAACCCGCTTACTGCTCGTGTCACGGTAAACCGCTTCTGGCAGGAACTCTTCGGTGCTGGCATCGTGAAGACGAGCGACGACTTCGGCATCATGGGCAGTGCTCCCACCCATCCTGAATTGCTCGACTGGCTCGCTGTCGAGTTCCGTGAGAGCGGCTGGGACGTGAAGCGCTTCTACAAGATGCTCCTCACCTCCGCCACCTACCGTCAGGCGGCACTCATCACGCCGGAGAAAATCGAAAAAGACCGCGACAACTCGCTCCTCAGCCGTGGCCCCCGCTTCCGCATGGATGCCGAGATGATCCGCGACTACGCCCTCGCCGCCAGCGGCACCCTTTCACCTCGCATGGGCGGCCCAGGCACCATGCCTTACCAGCCGGAGAACATCTGGGAAGTCGTCGGCCTCGGCACCGAGAAGTACAAGCAGGACAACGGCGAAAACCTCTACCGCCGCACGCTCTACAACTTCTGGAAGCGCATGTCCCCGTCACCCAACATGGACATCTTTAACGCTCCAAGCCGCGAAGTGAGCTGCGTCCGCCGCGACCGCACCAACACACCGTTGCAGGCCCTCGTCACCATGAACGACCCCCAGTTCATCGAAGCCGCCCGTAACCTCGCGCAAAAAGCCATCGCCTGCGGCTGCAACGACGACGCCAAAGCGCTCGCCTACCTCGCCGAACGCGTGCTTTGCCGTCCGCTAAAAGCCAAAGAGCAACCCATCCTCACCGCCAGCCTCGCCGACCTCCGCAAGCACTACACCACCAGCCCCACCGATACCGAAGCCCTACTCAAAGTCGGCGAATCCAAGCCCGACGAAAAGCTCCCCAAAGCCGAACTCGCTGCGTGGACGATGCTCACGAATCAGATGCTGAATTTGGATGAGGTGCTCAATAAGTAATCTGAAACCATGCCCGCCGACGCACCATACCCCTTTCCGGGGCTGAATCCTTACTTCGAGGAGAGGTGGTTTGAGTTGCATCCTTCGATGATCGCAATGTCGCTCGGACGTTTGCAACGACAGATGCCTCGTGATCTGCGTGTCTCCATCGAACAGGGCATGAAGATTTCCACCAGGTTTACGGGAGATGACAAAGGCATTCAGCCCGATGTCAGCGTCTGGAAGGTGCGCGAGGACACCCTGCTGGCCTCCGCCCCACCGAACTTTGCCCCGCCAGTGGTGCTTGAGGTGACAACACCGAAGCCGCGTCATCTTGCCATTCGCGATATGGATGGCGAGCTGGTGACGGTGATCGAGTTCCTGAGTCCGACCAACAAACATGGCAGCGGTGCCCACGCCTACCTGCAAAAGCGCCTCGGACTCATCGACTCCGGTGTGAATTTGGTGGAGATCGATCTTGTCCGGAAATGGGGACTCGCTCTGGCTCAATTTGAAGATGATCAGGCGGTTGAATCG
>JBILPY010000037.1:0-16037 GCA_044373575.1 Prosthecobacter sp.
AGGAGTTCATCGAGACCAGCACGCGCTTGAATTCCAAACGCAGCGGGCTTTCGATCATCGACAAGCCGAATGGAGAGTGCCTCTTTCTCGAAGGCGTGAATGTCTGCCGAATCCAGGCCGTGAAACCCATCCAGTGCTCCGGCTTTCCGAATGTGTGGAACTTCCCCGGCTGGCGGGAGAAGTGTGAGGCGGTGGAGGTGTAGTGCTCAGTTTGGACAAACTGCGCACTGAGCACTCTCCACTTCTTCACTTCCGCCGCTCCAGCACGATGCGGAATCCGATCGTCGGGCGCTTGGTGTCCGGTGGGACCGGGGTGCGAGTGGAGGAGAGGAGTTCGTCGGGATTGGCGCTGCGCCAGTTGCCACCACGCACGGTACCGAGAGTGCTTTTGGAGTCGCCACCCTTCGCGCTATCGAAGTCGGTGTCCACCCACTCGCTGGCATTGCCGGCAAGGCTGAGGATACCTAGTTCGTTAGGTTGGAAGGCGGTAACGGGGCCGAGATTGGCGAAGCGGTCTTCGTAACCGGGGATGAAGATTTCCAGGTTGGCTTTCCGCGCCCCGTTGGCATCGGCGAGGTTGTCGATGTTCGGCGGTGGCGGCCAATCATAACCCCAGGGGTAGATGCCGCGGATGCGGCTATTGCGCTCACTAGGCTTCGTGCCGCGCTCCGGCGGCAGTCCGACGGCGCGGCTCCATTCATCGTCCGTGGGCAGGCGATACACATCCTTCGGGCCTATGAGCCCGGCATTGCGCTCGCGCTCGGTGAGCCAGGCACAGAAGGCGCGCGCTTCTTCGCGGTCCACGCCCACGACGGGCTGCGTGCCGCCTTTGCCGTCCACATCCATGTTCCCCGGACGACGCACATTCGTGGCTTTCGCGAACTCGATGTAATCTCGCCGCCGGGTCTCGGTGGCGGCGATCATGGTCGTTTCCGTCAGTGGCACAAAGCGGATGCCCAGCCCGTTCGCCTTCCATTCGCGGCCAAAGGTCACCGCCTGCCGTGTCTGCATGTCGGTGAAAAGCTCCAGCAACTCACCGGCACTCACTTCGCCTTCGAGCACTACATCGGAGAAGCCTTCTTCACGCAGTTCATACTCGATCAGACCGCTGCGCACACGCGGCAGCTCCAGCGGTGTGTAGCCGAGAAACTCCTCATGCTGGAAGACACGCACCTTTTCTGGCGTGCTGCGGATCATCACGCTGCCGTAGGTCTGCCGCTCCACGCGGAGGTGAAAGGCCTGCCAGTCCGCGCTTTCGTTGCCGCTCGTGCCGGTGGGCTCGGCTTCGCGATCGTCGGGCATGTCTTCGGCACCTGCGCCGGGAGCATCAACATAATAGAAAGGCTCCACTTCGTAATGATGCTCCTGGCTCAGCAGCCCCGCCTCGCGATCCCGGTCTGTGAGCCAAAAGCGGAAGGCCTCCGAATCCCCCACCGGAGCCACCACGTAGTAGGCCGTCTCTTTCCCCGTGCCCGCGCGGACCACGCGGCCTTCAAAGGAGCGGCCCGTGGCTTCGAGGAAGCGTTTGAAGTGCTTGATCTCCACCGGCTGGATCGTCATGTGCCCGCCCGGCGCCGGTTTAAAAATCATCCCGAGGCTGTTTTGCCAGCGCTCGCCTTCCTGAGGCAGACGCGTTAACTCTAGCGTCAGATCATACTCCGCAGGTTTCGCTCGGTTCGCCGTGTGCTCCACCTCCTGGTGCTTGTGCCCTGGCAGGCGGAGCTGGTAAATGATCGGCACGCCCTCCTCGGGATTCAGCGCCAGCGGCGTCACGCCCAGATCATCTTCCCCCGCGTACACATGCGCTCCAGCCGGCGTCGTTTTGATCATCAGCATGGGCGTGCTCTTCTGCACAGACACCATGCCAAAGGCTCCATTCCGCTGCGCCAGCCACATGCCAAAGCCCACCGCCAGAGTCAGTGTGATCACCGCCGCAGCGGCCCATTGCCACATCGCCTTGCGTGAGGACGGCAGCGGCTGCCCGCGCAGATCCAGCGCCATCTCGCGCGCACTCATGTAGCGGTTCTTGGCCTGCGGGGCGCAGGCCGTGCAGATCACCCGGTGCAGACGCTGCCAGGACTCCAGATTGTCACCGCTGTCACTGCACGAGGGGATGTCCGGGAAGTCGAGCCGGTCCTTGCCCGTGCTGGCTTCATACAAAACCATGCCGAGGGAGAACACATCCGACGCCGGAGAGCCCGGCCCCTCCGGTGCCACAAAACCCTCCGTGCCGACAAAACTCCGCTGCCCGAGCAGAGCCACGAGTCCGATGTCCGCCAGCCGGCAATGCCCGTCGATGAAGATCAGGTTAGAGGGCTTCACATCACGGTGGATCAGCTTGCTCTCATGCAGGTGTTGCAGCCCTTCCGCCACGTTTGCGCCGATGGCCAGACAGCGGTCCGCCTTGATCTGCTTTGAGCGCCGCATCTCCAGACCCAGCGTGTGCGGCTTGTACTTCTCAGCGTCGATGTCGCGGCCCGTCTCCAGATCATCGGCCAGTTCCATCACATAATAATAGAAGCCCTGCGCATCACTGCGCCCGACCTGGAGGATCGGCACCAGCCCAGGGTGGCGGCGCGAGATCGGCTCGTAGCGTTTGATCGCCTCGAACTCGCGCTCAAAGGAGTCCGCATGATCATAGTCCTCACGCCACACCACCTTCACCGCGCGTAGCGCACCCGTCACCGAGCGCGCCATCCAAACCTCGCCATAAGCACCGCGTCCGATGATGCGGAGCGTCTCATGGTCGCGGATTTCAGGAGCCGGGCGGGGGGAGGAAGACATGTGGGGAAAAGAAGCTAGCCACAACGCCCCCCGGATGCCCAGCTAAAAAGTGATCTCCGCCCCGATCTCCCTGAGATCAGGGCCGCCGAGGCAGCGCGCCGACTCCGGGAAAACGGCCTTTGGAATTCATCTCCCGAATAACTTCCCCTGAATTTACTCGCCATTCCACATCCCGGCCCCAGGGATTCAGGTGCTCTGCGGCTTTCCTACCTCTCGCCGTGTAAACCTTCCGGGTGCTGGAACTCCGGGAATATGGAGTGAGGCAAAGAAGGCCATGATACGCCGCCCCCCGAATTGAAGAATGCTTACGTTGAGTATTCAAAATCAACAATTTTAGGTTACCTACAGCACTGCTCACCTGGCATCTGTTTCTTGGCCTTGAGGAGATGAGCACATAACCCCATCCTGATGACGAAAAACCAGAAAGCATAGGTAAAAAGCACAGGCGCGTTGCATGTGATAGCGCACCACGTTAGAAGTGGTTCTTTATCATGAAAGCAGTGTCGCAAGAGCCCAACCCATCCACTGAGGAACTGCCGGAGGAGTTACGCCCCGCAGCACGGGCTCTGACCAAGGCGCTGTCGGAGAATCATGGGGTGAGCCACTTTTTTGCGGACTTTTGCGCGAAGGCGTACGTGAAGCCGGAGTGGGCCGGGGCGGCCAGCGAGTTCCTCGCGACCGCCTTTGAAGACCGTGAACAGGAGCTGGCGGGCATGGCACGCATCCCGGACCTGATCATCGAGCTGGCCAGTGGACAGCAGACGCTGACGACGGTGGTGGCCTTCCAGTGGGCGGCACACTCTGACTCTGGCCGTCTGACGAAGCTGGCCGAGGCGCTGGCCGCCACGCAGTCCAAGATCCAGAGTGCGGAGGTGGTACACCTCATGCTGGCCCTGGCCACCTCACTGGCGATCACGCGCTACCCGCGTGCGATGCAGATGCTGACTTTGTCTGAGCCCCAGGCCACGGACGAACATTCGGAGAGTCTCGCCGAAGCCCGGCAGTGGCTGGCCATCGGCGGCATCCTGCGCGGATGCAGCCAAGAGACGCGCGATCTGTGGGATCACCGCCTCCGCCGCCGACGCACGATGTGGACCTGGACGAGCCCTGCTGAATGTGTGGCGCTGGAGGAGCTGGCGGATCATTTGAAGCCTGATCAGGAAGGGGCGGAAATTTTCAAATCCATCGTGCCCCCCGCCTGGTGGGAGACGGCTCAGAAACTCGTGGCTGAACGTGCTGTCAGTGATGCTGAACCCACGGAGCCCGAGCGGATCGAGGCCGAACCCATTTTCCCCAGGGTTACGCCGTCTGCCACCTCTGCGAGCCCGGACATGGCTGGTAGTGGAACGACTTCGCTGTTCCCACCCGAGGAGTCACCGGTCATCATCTGGAATGCCTGGCCCTTCTTTGCCGGTGGTCTCGTGGGGGCGGCGGCATTGGCGATGGTCATCTGGATTTCGCCTTATGAACTGAAGAAAGCCCGGCTGACAGACTCGGCTGAGGGTGAATATCGTGCCGCCACACCCGCTGTGAACGCACCACCGCCACCGCAGGATGAATGGCGCAAGTCCGAAGCAGCCCGTGTGGCCGCTGAAAGCACGGACCTCCAGGATCTGCATGGACGCATCCTGACCAGCTCCTGGGCGGATGTGGAGGGACTGCTGTCTGGCTCTACGGCTGACCTCCCCAAAGAGGATACCCGCTACCCACGCCTGCTCACTTGGCTGCACCTCGACCCACCGAAGGACGCGGAAATCCGCAAGCGCCTCCCTGCCCTACTCGCCACCGTGAAGGCAGACAGCGATACGCTCGATCTCTGGGACAAGCTGGCCTACAAAGGCAGCCTGATGGAGGAAGCCATCCGCAATGGAGCACGTCGTCAAATTTACGAAAACCAGGATGCTTGGACGGCCAGCCAGGAGCATGTACTCGGCCGCATCGGCTTTCCTACAGCTCCGTAGTCTCCGGCTCCTTCACAAACAGCAGGCGCAGGGAGTTTAAACAGACCACCACGGTGCTGCCCTCATGCGTGAGGACGCCGAGCGTCAGCGGTACGATGCCAAACAGGGCGGCCACCGCCATGACCATCACCGAGCCGAGCGAGATGGCGAGATTTTGCCGGATGATCGACCTCGCCCGCGAGCTGATGTGACGGGCGGAGAGCAGTTTCTCGATCTTGTCCTGCATGAGCACCACGTCTGCCTGCTCCAGCGCCGCATCACTGCCGCGCGCGCCCATCGCCATGCTGACGTAGGCCACAGCCAGACTGGGCGCATCATTCACACCATCGCCGATCATCGCCACCTTGTGCCCCTGCTTCGTGAGTTCCTGGATGGCGGCCACTTTGTCTTCGGGATGCAGACCCGCGCGCACATCGGTCACGCCGAGTTCCTGCGCCACCTGGGTCGCTGCGGCACGACGGTCGCCGGTGAGCATGACCGTGCGCACATTTTCGGCGGCCAGGGCTTTGAGCACAGCCCGGCTGCCACGGCGGATCTCGTCTTTGAGCAAAACACGGCCCATGGTGCCGGCGTTCAGCACCCAGACCTCGGAGAAGCCGAGCGGCGCATCTGGCACCTCGGCCAGCCAGCGGGAGAAATCGCCCTGATCCATGAGTTCGCGCCTACCCACATAGGTCACGCCGTCGGCAGTGCGACCACGCACGCCCTGGCCGGGGATGGACTGATATTCGCTCAGCTCGCCGGGCTCGATCCCCTGCCCTTTTGCATGCTGGGTGATTGCCCGGGCGATGGGGTGGTTCGAGTGCGCATCCAAAGTCACCGCGAGACGCAGCACTTCATTTTCATGCCCCGGCGGGAAGCTTTCCACGAGAGCTACGCGGAGATTGCCTTCGGTGAGCGTGCCTGTTTTATCCATCGCCACCGTGTCCACTTCGGCCAGCTTCTCGATGGCGGCACCGCCACGAAACAATATCCCACGTCGTGCGCCCCAGGCGATGGCGGCGAGGATGGCCGAAGGGATTGAAAGCACCAGAGCGCAGGGGCTCATCACCACGAGTAGCGTCATCGCGCGATAAAAGGCCGACTTCGTGCCCTCCGTGCTCGTGAAAGGCTCCAAGCCGAGCGCCAGCCACCAAACCAGAAACATCACCAGCACCAGCCCGAGTGTAATCAGCGTGTAGGTCGTGCCGAATCGGTCGGTGAAGCGCTGGCTGGGGGCGCGCATCTGCTGAGCCGTCTGGATCATGAGGATGATGCGTGCCAGCGCGCTCTGGGTGGCGAGTTTGTCCACCCGCGCCTGCACCAGGCCCCAGAGATTCAGCGTGCCGCCGAAGACCTGCGCCCCCTTGCTTTTATCTACCGGCACCGCCTCACCTGTGAGGGTGGATTCATCTGCCGCTGACTCTCCCAAGATCACCGTGCCATCCACGGGAAAAAGCTCCGCCGGGCGCACCTGGATCACATCGCCGATTTTCAGATTTGCCACCGCGCAGGTCTCCACTGAGCCATCAGGCAAAACCACCCGCGCCTGCTTTGGCGCAGCCTTGGTGAGTGCTGAAATCTCACGGTGAGTGCGATGCAGGACATAGTGCTCCAGCGCCCCCGAAGTGGAGAAGAGAAACAGCAGCAGCGCGCCCTCTTCCCAAGCACCGATGGCCACCGCACCCGCCGCGACGGCGAGCATGAGGAAGTGTACATCCAGACGCCGCTCGCGCAGATTTTCCCAGGCATCCTTCGCCGCATCCCAGCCGCCACTGACGAGGGCGATGCCAAAAAGGCCGTGGGCTGCCCAGATCGGAGCCTGGAAGAAACGCTCTGTCACCCAGCCGGCAACCAGCGCCACTCCGCAGATGGCCGCCTGCAAAGCCAGCGCCCGCCATTCCTCATCACTCTGCCGTTCCATTTCCTCCGGCTCCGGCCATTCAAAGTCACGCCACTTCCAAAAGCGAGGCGCGGTGGGGCAGGTCGGCTTTTGCAGCAGCAGTGCACCCTCCTGGCGCGTCATTTGCAGTCCCTCGGCATGGCCGAGCGGCGCGGATGCCAGCAGACGCTCATCCAGACTGCGCAAAACTTCGTCCAACTGCGTCTTCAGCGCCTCCATGTCCACGGGACCTAGGGTGGCGACCTCGACGCGACGATCCCCCGCATTCAGTCGGATCGCCTCCACGCCGCTCTGGCCCGCCAGGAAATCAGCCAACGCGTCGGTCCAGGATGTATCTGTCACTTTTTCAGCCGCCATGTTCCGCGCTGATACGCCAGATTTACAAGGCTGTCCGCTTCTTTGAGCAATGAAGCCGGGACACCTATTCCCACACGGAGTCGAGCCTCGAGAAAAACGAGTTGCAAAGATATTTGTTCGAGCGAACAGAGTTCGTATGTTCGGCTCCACCAACATCAAACTCACGGATCGTCAGCAGGAACTCCTCACCTACCTGCGCCAGCACCAACGCGAACAGGGCGTCATGCCCAGCACGCGGGACATTCAGAAACACTTCGGCTTCTCCAGCCAGACCGCCGCCATGAGCCACCTCCGGGCTCTGGAGAAAAAAGGCGTCATCCAGCGCCACCCCCACAAGGCCCGCGCCGTCGTCTTCCCCGAAGACCTCGTGCGTGAGGAGATCGTGGACATCCCCCTCTACGGCAGCATCCCCGCCGGCTACGCCGAACTCCAGCAGCAGCAGCCAGACGGCAGCCTTTCCATCGACACCGCCACGCTCGGCATCAAGCGCGCGGACAAAGCCTATGCCCTGCGCGTGCGTGGCGAGTCCATGATCGGAGCGAACATCTGCGATGGCGACATCGCCATCCTCGAGATCAAAGAGCCCCGCCCGCGTGACATCGTGGCCGCCCTCATCGACGGCGAGACCACCCTGAAACGTTACGTGATCGAAAACGGTCAGCCCATCCTCCGCGCTGAAAACCCCGCCTTCCCCGATCTCCACCCGGCGGAAGAACTCATCATTCAGGGCGTGATGAAGACTCTGATCCGGCGCATGGCGTAAATCGGGGGCCGCTGGCTTTCCGCCTTACTGACTCACCGCCCCTCTTGACACCCGGCTGCGAGCTTCGGACACTCTAACCTCGTGTCCCTCCTCGTCTCCGGCCTACTTTATCTCGGCCTCCTCGCCCTTCTGGCCATCATCTCCGCCACGGAGACCGCCATCCATTCAGCGAGAGATCTCGAAGAGCGCCTGGAGACAGCGGGAGAAGGCGGCGTGGCACGGAATCTGCGGAGTATCACCGCAAATCCCTTCGTCCAATTGCAACGCACGCTGCTGCTCTCCGCAACGCTGAATCTGGCTCTCGCCGCACTCGGTCTGCATCTCGTGTCCGGCCCGTTCAAGGCCATGGGCTGGCACCCGTGGATCACGGCAGCAGTGTTGTTCGCAGGCACCGTCCTTGTCGGTGATGTGATTCCGAAGTTTCTCGCCGCCTACTCACCCTCTGGCGTGCTCCTCGGAAGCCTGCGCCTGCTGAATCCCCTGCGCTCTGTTCTGGATCCGCTCACTCAATTCGCCGACCGCACCACCGACGCACTCATCCGAAAGCTCGTCCCCAGCAGAATCAAAATGCGCATGCCCATGACGAGGGAAGAATTCGAGACTCTGGTGGAAATGCGTGAAGAGCAGGGCCTGCTCGATGCCGCCGAGGCGGAGATCATTCGCGAGGCGCTCGACATCGAGCGGCTGACCGTGCGTGACTGCATGGTGCCACGCGTGGATGTCACCTTGCTTAGTTCCGAAGAAAGTGCCGCCAAGGCTGCCTCGATCCTCGACCAGTCCGCCGGGCGGTTCGTCGTCGTGTATGGCGAGACACCGGACGCCGTGCTCGGCATCATCGACACCCTGGCCTGGCGCTTCGCCGAACGGCCAGCCTGGCAGCAACTGATCGCCCAGGTGCCCTTCGTGCCTGAGACCATGCTCGTGCTCGATGCCCTGGAAAAGCACCTCCAGCACTCCGCCCTGCCAGTGCTCATCGTCGATGAATACGGCGGCCTGGAAGGAATGGTCAGTCAGGAAGAGATTGCAGACTGGCTGCTCTATGAGGCCGCTCCCTGGCAGGGCGAGGCGGGAGAAATCCGCGACCTTGGCAACGGACGCTACCTCGTGGACGGAGGCGCACGCATCGAAGATGTGGCGCAGGAGCTTGACTTGGTGCTGCCTTCGGAGGGTGGCATCGACACCATCGGCGGTTTCGTTTTCAATCAGCTCGGTCATGTGCCGAAAGCAGGTGAGCGCATCCAGGTGCCTGGAGCCGATCTGAAGGTGCGCCGCGCCGTTCGTGCCCGCATCCAACAGGTGGAACTGCGCCTGCACCTCCCCAAAGAAGACCTCGAGCCCAAAGCCACCTCTTAACACCACTAGCCAATGTACTGGATCATCCTGCTGCTACTCGCGCTTGCGCTCTCCTTTGCTCTCTCGGGTCTGGAGAGCGCCGTACTGTCCGTGAGCCGTGTGCGCGTACGTCATGCTGCCGGGGCGGGAGATCGCCGCGCGGCAGGGCTGCTGCCGCTGCTTGTAGATCGTGATGCGCTGCTCGGGGCCATCACCGTAGCGAATCATGTCACGAACCTCGTCGCCTTTCTCATCATCGCCTCGAAGCTCGTGCGCATCTCGGGGGGCTGGGGTTACCTCACCGCCTTCGTGATCGGCCTTCCCATCTTCCTCATCGGACTGGAGATTCTGCCGAAGAAGCTCTTCCGTCGCTACCCCTTCCGCACCATCCGCACTCTCTCGCCACTCGTGCATCTCGTGGGGCTCATTCGTCCGTTGTTTCGTCTCTTTGCCCGTCAGCAGTCAGCCGCGGACGCCGCGCCCAGCATCCCTGAAGTCTCCGCCGGGCGCGAGGATCTCCGCCAGCAGGCGCGTGCCCTCCAGCGTCTCGGCCAGCTCGCACCCGGCACCTCGCATCTCATCGAGCGCGTGCTAGGCTACCGCCGCCTGCGTGCTGCTGATGTCATGCGCCCGCTGACTCAAAGCATGGCACTTTCTCCCGATCTGCCTTTGAGCAGCGCCCTCATCCTCGGACGTGAGCATCACAGCAGTACCCTTCCAGTCATCGGGGAGAAAGGCAGCTTCATCGGTGTGATCGACCTCAGCACCCTGCCCGCCGGCCTGCCGCAAGACCGCCTCGTGCGTCAGCACATGCGCACGCTCGACAGCGTGAGCGAATCCGAGGGTGCCCTCAGTGCCCTTCAGCGCTTGCGCAAACGCGGACGCTCCCTCTGCCTCGTCACCGATGTGAAGTCCCTGCCCTCTGGTCTATTGCATGAGGAAGATCTGCTCCGGCATTTGATGGGGATGGTGGCGTGAGCAGTTTTCAGTTCTCACCCCTGCGGCAGCTTGATCCAGAAACGCGCCCCGCCACTGTTGCGGTTCGACACTCCCACACTCCCGCCATGTGCAGTGGCGATGGCACGCACGAGGCTTAGTCCGAGGCCGATGCCCGGATGCCGCACCACCGCTGCGCTGCCGCGATTGTAGCGCTCCCAGATCATCTCCATCTCCTCGGGATGCACGCCAGGACCAGTGTCCTCGACAAAAATGATCGCCCCCGTGCCCTCGGCCTGCCAGCGCAGAGTCACCTTCCCGCCCTTCGGTGTGTAAGCCAGAGCATTGTCGAGCAGGTTGGAGATGGCTTGATTGATTAACTCACGGTCGATGTTCAGCACCACATCGAGGCCATGCTCAATACCGATCGTAAGCTGCCGGTCCTCGGCGGCAGGCGTGAAAAGATCTACGAGGTTTTTTACCAGATCATGCACGGGCGTCTGCTGGCGATAGAGGCGCAGCGCCCCGTGATCTCCCGCACGCACGGTCAGGATGGTCTGCACGAGCTGCGCCGCACGGTCGATCTCCTCCAGACTGCGCGCAGCGGCATCCTGGGCATCGGCGTTGTCGCTCTTATCCAAAAGAGTCTCCAAGTTTCCCCGGATGCGCGCCAGTGGAGTACGCAGCTCATGGGCGAGCTGATCATTCGTGCTTTGCAGTTCACGCGTGAGGCTGAGAATCTGGTCTAGGCCAGCGTTGACCACAGACGCCAGGGTTTTCAGCTCAGGGATCGCACGCGGTGCCATAAGTCGGGCGGTGCCTTCAGGCAGGTGCAATTGACGCGCGCTGGAGGTGAATGCCCGAATGGGCGTGAGCACCTCATGCGAATACCAGATGACCGGCAGCAGAGCCACGGCGGCGGCCAGGATGCCCGCCAGCCATAGATAAACGGTGATGTTGTGCTGGTAGCGCCGCGCCTCTGCATCCGTGCGGCCGAACCAAAGGATGTTTCCATCCCGCAGCTTCGTGGCTCCGATGGTGAGGCGGAATTCCAGCTCCGGGGTGGTGATTTCCTGAAGCACTGTTTTTTTCTTCTCCAGTTCGGCCAAAGGTGCTTTTTCCGGCCAGCGGTAGAGGCGCATGGCGTCCGGGATGTCTTCCAGCAGAATCTCGCCCGTAGGTTTGGTGATGCGCACCGCATTGCTGTCACTGTGCTGCCCGGCGGGGAAGACCTCCCGCACGCCCTGAATGCCGCTGGAGCCATAGATGGCGGCGTATTCCACGAGGTCATCGATGACGATGCCCGTGTCGAAATGCCGCAGGTCACGGCTCACCGTGCTGCGCACAAAGACGAGCGTCAAAGCCGTGCTGGTGCCCACAAAGAGCGCCAGCAGCACCGCCAGACGCCACTGGGACGGGATGCGGTCAAACAGACTCTTTCTTGTAGGCATAACCTTTTCCTCGGATGGTTTCGATGTGGAGGTCGCTGCCTGCCGACTCCAGCTTCCGGCGCAGACGGCAGATCATGGCATCGACGACATTCGTGCCCGGATCGAAGCGAATGTCCCACACCTGTTCGAGCAGGAACTGCTTGGGCACGATGCGCCCCTCATGCTTCATCAGCACCTCCATCAGCGTCCATTCGCGCGGTTGCAGATCCACTGTCTCACTGCCGCAGGTCACGCGGCGTTTCACCGGGTCGAGGATCGAATTCCCCACCCGGCGACGGTCTGGCTTCACCTGCGCTGCTCGGCGATGCAGCGCATCCAGCCGGGCGAGCAACTCCTCGGCGGCGAAGGGCTTCGTCAAATAATCATCCCCGCCAGCCGCAAGCCCACGCACCCGGTCCGGCACGCCTGCACGCGCCGTGAGAAAAAGTACCGGCGTAAGGACTCCCTGACTGCGCAGAGTTTCCACCACGGTGAACCCATCCATGTCCGGCAGTCCGACATCCAGGATTGCTGCATCGCAGGAATGATCTCTCAGCCAGTCCAGCGCAGCCTGCCCACGCTCCACCCAGTGCAGGGAATGCCCGGCCTGCGCCATCCAGGAGGTCATCTGGCGGCCGAGTTCGGGGTCATCTTCGACGAGGAGGAGGTGCATGGTGAAATGTCAGAAAAGAATTGGGTGATCACCTCACTCGGCAATCACCCATTCACAGGCTGCTTGTTACCTGATCATGCCGCTCATCGGCAATCCTGATCTCAAAGAATCTCAGGGCTTCTTCACTTCGATACCGGCCTCCTTCGCCACTTCTTCCTTCTTCTTTTCCACGGCAGCGGAGCCGAGTTCGAGCAGCTTCGGGGCTTCGCCGCCCTTCTCCACGAACTTCAGCGCCACGCCATTGATGCAGAAGCGGCGGTTAGTCGGCGTGTTGGCAGAGACGGATTCCTTTTCAAAGACATGGCCGAGGTGGGCACCACAGCGTTTGCACACGGTCTCGATGCGCAACATGCCGTGGGTATCATCCCGGCGCTCCAGGACGTTCTTCGCCTTGGAGGCATCGTAGAAAGAAGGCCAGCCGCAGCCGGAGTGGAACTTTTCCTTGGACGTAAAGAGCTCTGCATTGCAGCAGACGCAGAAGTAGGTGCCCTCACCCTGCTTTTCGAACTCCTCATACACCTGACCAAAGGGGCGCTCCGTGCCTGCGGTGCGGGTCACACGATACTGCTCGTCGCTGAGGCGCTTTTTCCATTCATCTTCACTGAGGGTCACTTCGGGTTTGGGCATGGCTTTGTCGGTGGCGGCGGGTTTGTCCTCCGCGCAGGCGGGGACGAGAGAGGCGATGAGAATGAGGAGACTGAGGGCGGTTTTCATGGGGTGAGATACGCTGCTACCAACGTACGAGACAGCCCAAGCTTTGCTATTCCCAAAGAATGCGAAAACAAAACGAGCCTGAATGCCTCATGGCTGCGCTGTTTTGAAAACCAGCAGGCGCATGAACCTTCGCGGCGAGGTGACGGCGTTAAAGGCGGTCGTGTCACGCACCTCGACGTTGAGTGCCGGAGGTGTCCCTGTTTCGCCAATGAATCCGCCACCCGACGTCAGTGCCCCACCCACGCTGCTGGCTACGGTCGTCCAACCGGTCAGATCGGCGGAGGACTGCACCGCATAAGTCAAGTCTGTGGCGGTGGTCAGGCGCGTGAAGCTGATCGAAAGATAATCATTCGCCCCATAGGTTTTCTTTTCGATGCCTGGAAGCCCTGTCAGGCTCGACAACTGGGGTGACAAGTTCAGGGCATATTCCAGGATGTTTTGGATGCCATCCCCATCCGGGTCCGCCGAGAGATCGGTATTCGCCACGCTGAAGCCAAAGGCTGCCACATAGCGCTCATAGGTATCTGCCACGGTGAAGCTGAAGGTCTGGGTGGCGTTTGGATTCAGGCCGTTGGCGGCAGTCACAGTAATACCTGGATAAACTCCAGGTGCCGTGGGTGTGCCGGAGAGGACGGCCCCGGCAAGGCCCAGCCCTGGGGGCAGAGTCCTGGCGGTGAGGCTGAAGGTGGGCGGCGGTGTGCTGCTGGAGGTGAACGTATGGCTGTAGGAGGTCTGGAAGGCGGCGCTGGCTGGCATGAGGCTGGTGATGACCGGGGCCTCGCCACAACAGGCGTAGCTCACGTCTGCCAGAGAAATCGAGTCCACCCTCCAAACGGACCCGGAGGGACTCACCGAAGTGTCACAGCCGAGTCTGAAGCGGAGTCGCACATTTTGACCGGCCGCCGAGGCTGGGAGATTGGCCGTGGTGGTCGTGTAGGCGCTGACAGTTCCCGTCCACGCAGCTCTCCCGGCGAGCGGATTTGAGTAATCAAGGTCAATGGTGCCCGTATAGCCTCCAGCCGAGAAAGAGCCGCCCGCTGTGATGAGATCTGTGAAAGCTCCGCCGCCTATAGAGATCTCCAGCACCCCACCATCGTAATCCGTCTCCGTTTTCCAGAGATGCCGGAACGACACCTGGGCTGTTGCGGAGACGACGGGGAAGCTCGCGGAATCCAGGCGATTGTCGCTGACGCTCGTGGTCGGTGTGGCAAAGACACAGTTCGGCGCAGTATCCACCGTCGAGGTCGTGGTGGCCCAGGCGGAAGGAGTCCCCGAGGCGACGGTGGCAGTCCATCCTGCGGGCAGGGCAGGCGCGGTGACGGCATCGAAGTTCTGCAAAGTGCCGCCCGCATTCTGCGACACACCAAGTCTCAAAACATAATTCACCGTTCCAAGATCCAAGAGACCATCCTGAAGCTGAAGGGTGGCTGTAATCGTGCCGCCACAACTGCCACTTGCCCTGAAGGTGAAGGGGCGTGTCTGATTACCCGCAGGGTTGATCTGGCCGTAGTTCTGGCTTGTGGTGATGGGTGTGACGCCGCCGGTGTTTAGCAATGTAGCGACGAGATCTGTGCTCGCCACACCACCCTGGTTCATGAGCCCCAGGTTGATCGTCACGGTTTCGGCAGGATCGACAGCGGCATTCGCGGGCAGACAATTTTCAGCCGTGGGCGCTGAGGCCGTGCCCGCCACGATGACAGGGCTAGAGTCCGCCACGGTGAGGCTAAATCCTTTCACCGCCGCAGCTCCGCTGGTGTCCTGCAGCGTCACTCGGATCGAGTACACACCAGCCACGGTGGCAGGCAGGGCCACTGCGGTAACGACTCCAGTCGCCTGATCAATGCTCAGCGTGCCTCCGCCTGGCAGAGTCGCTGGAAAAACAGTGGCTGGAGAGGTTCCTAGATTGTCATTGGCATCGGCGGGAGCACTGGACGGTGTGGCGGTGACGCTCATGCCTTTGAGAAGATTTTGATCCGCATAGTCTCCCAGAGTCGGGGCCGGATTCGGCTGGACGATGAGATTAAAGGAGGCCGAAGTCATCGACCCCGCGCTGTCTGTCACCCTCAGCGTCACAGGATATGTTCGGCTGCTGCGGGTGGTGGTGATCGAGTTTTCCGCCCGTGCACTGACCACAATATTCGTGCCAGAAATGCTGGCGGTGATGACCGTATCTGCTGGGGCGTTGGTGATCGTGGCTGTGAGCGGTGTATCCAGATCTGTCACTGTGCCCACGGTGGCCACCGTCGGCGTGGGCGTGCCGCGCTGAACGGTGACACTGCCCGCCATGCTCAACACCGGAGCCGTGTTGGTCGTGGTGATGGTCAGATTCGCATCCGAGATGTCGAAAAAGATGTTCCCCACGGCCTCGATTTTGATCCTGCCCTGGGTCGTGGCCACATGGCCCAAATCTGGAATGGTCACTTCCTCAGTTCCGTCATTCGCGGTGCTCTCCGCCAGCACGACGGGGAAGGTATTGCCGCCATCGGTGGACAGAGAGACTTTGACATCGGCGCAGTTCACCGGAGCCGCTGTGGTGCCTGCGACGGACCAGTTCACCGTTTGCAGCGTGCCCCCAGCGATCGTCACCGCTGCTCCCTGTGAGGTGAGGGCAAAAGGCCCGGCAGCAGTCGTCGAGGTCACAGTCGTCGAGGCATAGTTCGAGCCGCCGCCAGCGGGGTGATTATCACGCACCGTCACCCGAAAGGTCATGGTGCGGCTGGTCGTCGGTAGAAACTCGCCACTGATAAAAGAGCCCACCGTGGCAGGCGGCACGTTGGCGTTATTCAGAATGTAAGTCAGCGAGGGGAAGAGCCGCGTCGGACTCGGGCTGGGATCATAGGAGCGGAACAGCGGCGACGAGCCATTGTCACGCGGAGCCGCCGAGGGATCTTGAGCCGCGCCGAGATCAAACTCCTCCCAACCGTAGGTCAGCACGTCCCCAGCATCCGCATCGGTGGCCGAGGCCGTCAGTGCAAAAGGTGTCTGCTGGGGGATGGTGTAGCTGGCCAGCGCGGCGATGACAGGAGGCGAATTCCCAGTGGCAGTGGCCACGCCCACATTCCCTGGTGCCGTCGAGGTATGACTGTCGATCTCATCATAGCTGATGCTGTGGAAGTAATCGTCGCTGTTGGGGGCTAGATTTTGCGGAGAACAGATGCCCGCATAAGCCATGATCGAGGTGCCGCTGCCAGGCTCATAAGCCGTC
>JBILPY010000777.1:0-4887 GCA_044373575.1 Prosthecobacter sp.
TTTCGAAAAACGGCTATTACTTTGTGGATAAAAATGGGGTTCTCAGGCCGTCGTCTCAGGGATTTGATTTTGGCGTGGACAACGGAAGAGGGGTTTATCAGCCCGATGCAGCGTCCCCTGTTGTCTTTCATCTACGGAAGGCAGGGAATCCGGTGCCCTTAAATGCTCTGCGGGGGCAGTCGAAGGTGCCGCGTGACGGCAGCCCTGTTACCATCGGCCTTTCCAAGACAAGCAATGTCGCATTTCAAATCAGTTGCCGAACAAATGAGGATGCCTCACAAGCCCCCAATGCTCCATACGATTGGCGCTGTGAAATCCACCCAGAAGGGGGAGGTATCCAGGAAGTGCTAGATGAACACAGCTTTCTGGCCCCATCAGATGGTTACACTCAGTTAGCCGTGATTAACATGCCGAAGTCGCTTGATCGAAAGGTATGGAACAGCCGAGTAAACAAAAGCTACTGGCTGCGCTTTCCGGACAACACTTTTGGCAAGATTAGCTTTATGATGAATGCGAGAGGTGACCATTTTGCGGTGATCAATGGCTTTCGGAATCCATCACCGAATGATCGGAACCTTGAGCCCAAACTCGACGCCAGATAAGCGGCAAGTGTGGCTCGCGCAGCTCACCAGCTCCGCCCATTGCCAACCACTGGGATGCTCCGCCCGCTCCCGCACCTGCCACAAGGAACAGTGCGGCTTTCTCCCGCGTGCGGGACCGCAGCTCCGCACCGCTAGAACCAACCGCTTGTTTAGTGTGGCTCGCGCAACTCGCCAGCTCCGCACCCTGGACGGTATCAGGCGGCGACGTTCGGCCCCCGCGTCATGGCTCAGGCCGCATGGCCGTCACGCGCCGCACACCTGATGCATGAGTCACGCGTGATTTTAGTGTTGATTCCCGAGACGTTCTTCAGATACACCCATCACCTTTCCAATGAATTACCACATCGCCCGCAACGGATAGCAACTCGGCGTCTTCGCCGATCATGACATCAGTCAAAAACTCGCCACGGGCGAACTCAGCGGAGCAGACCTCGCCTGGGCAGAGGGTATGGCCGAATGGCAGCCACTCAGTTCAATCAGCGGCCTCACCTCGGGTGGTGCCCCCGCGATCCCCGCCGCCGTGAATCCTTATGCTGCGCCGCGTGCATCGATCCAGCCGATCAGCAAGAGTGGCTCTGCCGAACTCGCTTCCCTGGGGCAGCGCCTTGCTGCGGCCATTCTCGAAGGTGTTGCCGCCATCCCTGGTGGGATATTGCTCGGAATCGGCATGGCTTCCATGGATCAAGAAACCGGCGATCTGTCTTCCACAGGAGGCATCCTGGCAGGCGTTGGGGGTCTCTACCTCCTTGCCTTGATCATCTACAACTTGGTCCGCCTCACTACCCACGGTCAGTCCATTGGCAAGAAGTGGATGGGTATCCGCATCTCCTCCGTCGAGGACGACTCCAATCCCGGCTTTGTGAAGGCGGTGCTTCTGCGTGGGTTTGTGAATGGCATCATTGGAGCCATCCCACTCCTGGGCTTCCTTTACTCCATCACCGACATCTGTTTCATCTTCCGTGAAGACCGCCGCTGCATCCACGACCTCATCGCAGGCACGCATGTGGTGAAGTGCTGAGCCATACCGCCCCATTGTGAAGGGTGCAGCGCAGGAACGTGCAGACAGTCGATTCCTGGCAGAGAAGCCTCGGCTGGGCCAGCCTCTCCACCACCGCGAGCACCTTTTTACTGGGTCGGCGGGAGAGGCTGCCCTGTCATGGCAATCCCTTTAGAATCAGCATTTGGGTGTGACTCCCCTGCTCTGCTGGAGCGTTAGGACTCCAAGAAAACAGGTACCGGTGAAAGAGACTGAGGAAAAACAGGCTAGAAGCTGATATTCACACCTAACGTCAGGTTGTGTGAGTTGTAGTTCGTGCGTCCGAACTGGTTGCCATAGAAAATGTAGGCACCGACGGCGGGC
Organism: Prosthecobacter sp.; assembly: GCA_044373575.1. Taxonomy (GTDB): domain Bacteria; phylum Verrucomicrobiota; class Verrucomicrobiia; order Verrucomicrobiales; family Verrucomicrobiaceae; genus Prosthecobacter. The sequence continues at coordinate 1,963 of JBILPY010000777.1, forward strand.
GTGATCTGGAGATGCAGACCGGCGTTCAGGCGGATGCTGTCGCGACCCATCTCAGGTCCATGGACGGTGAAGACCGGGCCGGGACCAGCAGCGAAGCTGGAGTCGATGCCCTGCGTGCTGTCGAGGAACTCGTGCTGCCAGGAAATGCGCGCCTGCGGGGTGAGTCTCATGCGGCCGATGGGCTGCGAGTAACTGATCCTGACGCCGAGGTTCGAGCGCAGGGACTCCTGACTCTGGTCGGGGTAGCGCAGGGGCGTGAGTGAGCCGGTTTCCGTGAAGCCGTCAAAGTTCACCCGTGTGTAGGCGAGTGAGGAGAAGATCCCCAGGGTGAGGTCGCCGATGTGGTGGTCGTAGCCGCCGTTGATCAGGGAGCTGAACTCCAGGCCATCCGTGCTGCCGGTGGCGCGGCCCAGCAGGGCGGCGCGGTCGGTGTCGTAGGAGTTGTAGGCCAGGCCGGTCTGCCCATCCAGGTAGAAGCCGCCGCCAAACACGGTGGCAAACAGCGCGCCACGGAAGCTGTCGGCCTCAATGCTGCCTCCATTGATGAGGCTGGCGTCTGTGCGGGTATAACCACCCATGACGCCAAAGGCGAAGTGATCGTTCACCAGGTAGTCAGCGCCCATCATGGCGCCGATGGTGTTGAAGTCATAGCCGCTCGCATTGTAAGTCGTGCTGACATTGGCGCCGCCGCCCAGGCCTTCCATGAAGAAGTTCCAGCGTCTCTCGTAGGTTTCGGGGGCGGCGGGGGCTGCCTCCGCCACGCCCTTGCCACTGCCGCCCGTCGGGTCTGCGGTCGTGGGTTCCGATCTGGCCTCACTGTTGCGGCGGGCGCTGTCACGCACCTGCTGGAGGTGCTGCTGGAGGCTGGCCGCCTGGATTTCAGCCGCGTGGAAGCCGATCTGGAAGATGGCGGTCAGTTCATCCGGTGCGATGAGATCATAGAGACCCGGCAGCCGGGCGATTGGCTGACCGTTGAGGTAGGTGACGGCGTCATCCCCTGGATTCAGGAACTGGAAGCCATCCAGGCCGCCAGCGGTGGCGATTTGGTTGGGCGTCAGGCCGGGCACCGAAGCATAGGAGTCCTGGACCCAGGTGATGTAGGTGTTGGTGGTGTCGTAGGTGATGGTCGGGTAAAGCAGCGTGTCGCCCTGGTGGTAGAGAAAGTTTTGGTTGAACCGTGCATTGAAGAACCTGGAGAAGGGGGCATTGGAGGGGAACTGGCCGGTCCTGAGGCCCGTGGCCTGGATGATCGTCTGCATGTCACCGGTGGGATTGCCAATCGCTATCCCGCTGGGCACATAGACGCCACTGTCATCATACACGAACACCGTGCCGCCCGTCAGGGTGGTGGTCCCCGTGACATCGAACTGCGTGTAGGTGCCGGGAGTGGTGCCCTGCAAATGCATGCGGATCTCGCCGCCGCTCTGCACATAGCCGCCGGTCATGATCCGCAGAATCTGCGCGGCCTGCGTGTCCACGATGCCCTGCTGGATGTTCAGCGTGCCGGTGCCAAAGGCGGTGGAGGTGCTGCCGGAGGGATTGCCCACCAGGACAGTGCCAGGCGTGTTGATCGTCGTTCCACCGCTGAAGGTGTTCATGCCGCGCAGCAGGGTGGTGCCGGGGCTGGTGATCACCATGCTGCCTGCTCCGCTGATCACGCTCCCTGGTGCCTGGGTGTTGCTCCCTGGGGCGATCCAACTGACCTGGCCGTTGTTCACCACCGCATTACTCCACACGCCGCCGTTCACCAGACTGATGAGCAAATTGGCTCCTGGGGCCACCGTGACCAGTGAGCTGGGCTGAATTGAACCCGTGAGGCCATTGCCCACTTGCAGGGTGCCTGCATTGATGTTGGTGGCGCCCGTGTAAAGATTCTCACCCGTCAGCGTGAGCTGTGTCTGCCCGCTCTTCGTCAGACCGATGTTGCCGCCGACCACCCCGCTGATCACCATGCCTGCACTGTTGTTCACGCTGATCGTCTGTGAGGTGCCACCCAGGACCAGGCTGCTGCCGATGGTGACCAATCCCGCGCCATTGTTGACCCGGATGCCCGTCACCAGTCCCGAACCGGAGATCGTCAGGGTGTTCGGGCCGGAGATGCTCACGGCCGCGCTGTCGTTGATCGTCAGGCTGTCGATACTCTGGTTCTGGTCCAGAAAGGTGTTCTGATTGGCCGGAGCCACGCCTGTCACCGAGAAGATGACATTCGCCCCCGCCACCGGGATGTTCTGGTTCACCGCGCCGGTGATGTCTGGGGACCAGTTCATTAGCGACCACCGGTTGTTGATGCCGCCCTTCCAGTAAGTGGCAGTGGGACCTCCGACGGGTGGGATAGCCAGCCCGCCATTGTTGATGTTGCTGGTGTCCAAGGTCACGGCGCCATCAATGGCCAGCGCTCTGCCGTTCGAGAGGCCGGAGCCGGTGGTCATCGTGATGCTTGTCTGCGCCAGGATATTGCCGCCAAAGGCCGAGCCGACCCCCAGTGTGGCCGAGCTGCCCACCTGCCAGAAGACATTCGGAAGTTGCAGACCTCCGACGACCGTGAGCGCCGAGAATTCCGCCGTGGTCAGTGTGCTGCCGATCTGGAAGTGGAAGGCCGCGTTGGGATCTCCCAGCGGATCGAGGAACAGGTTGCCCGTCAGTTGGGCAGAGGAGTTGAAGGTGTACACCCCCGGCGTCAGCGTCATGCCGCCCAGGTTCTGGCCCGTCAGATTCGTGCCCACCGGCAGTCCTGCGATGATATTGTAGGCTGTCACCGTGGCCGCATGGGCCGCGATCGCTGGCGCATCTGCTCCCGTGTAGATCGTCCCGGTCACACTTCCCGGCGGGAAACCCGTGATCGCTGATCCCGGATTCACGCCCAGATCACCGATGAGGATGGTCGCCCCTGTGTTGGTCACCGTGGAGCCCCCGAGCACCGAGAAC
>JBILPY010000364.1:0-4867 GCA_044373575.1 Prosthecobacter sp.
TGTAGATCGCAGGCTCGCGGCATGGCCAGAATGACGAGTTCAAAATCACCTTTTCGTCTTCCATTCATCCGTCTGGGCGGTGGGCAGAAAAGGTGGGTCTTGAGCACCTCCAACCACTACCGAACATGACAAGCTCTTCCTTCACTCTTGCCCTTTTTCGCAGGCATTTTCGACTTTCAGTCAGTGCCGTGTTGCTTGCTTCATTTAGCATGTGGTCATGTCAGATCAGGGGAGCAGACGCAGATTGGGGCGTCGGGCAGACGGGATCTCCAGGGATCTATTCGTGGCAGCATCTCTTCAACTGGAACGCCGTGGGACTGCATCAGTCCCCCATCGCCATACCATCGCAGATCGGCGATATCGCCAATCTGAATCTGCTGAACCTCATGGGAACACAGACGATCCATCTGAATGGAGCGGTGACTCTGGGCACGCTGAACCTCGGAGACACGAGCGGACAGAGTTCCTATGTCATTGGAGCGGGCTCTGGCGGGTCATTCATTTTTAATGGTGGTGCTGCCTCCGCACTGAGCAAAACCGGCATCGGCACGGATGTGATCACCTCCAACATTGCGCTGACGGGCGCTGCACCTCTCACGGTCGATGTGAATGATGGTATCCTGGCTTTCAGTGGAGTCATCAGTGGCGCGGGCGGCATCACCAAATTAGGCGATGGCACGTTGCTGATGCGCGGCAGCAGCACCTACACAGGCCTGACCGCGATTAATGGTGGCATGATCCTCAATGTGCCCACGGCGAACGATGGCGCTGTGCTCGGCTCCACCACAGCAGGCAATGGCACGGTGGTCAATGCAGGTGCCACGCTGGCCTTTGGTCCGGATTTGGCAGGCTCGGGTGGCATCGGCAATCCAGCAGAGCCAATCACGATCAATGGCGATGGCTTCCGCAACAACGGCGCGCTGCGCTTCATGATGGGCACAAACAGCATGACCCATACCGGGGTCGTCACCATGGGCAGCGCGGCACGCATTCAGGCGGATCAGGTCGGCACGCTGACTCTGAGCGGAGCCATCGATATCAGCAGCAATCTCTCTGCTGGCGGTTTGGGCTTCATCTCTCTCAGCGGACTCGCATCAGGCAGCGCAGACATCAATCATTTCGGTCTGGGCGGCTTCCGCCTCATCGGCGTCGGCGCAGGACAAAGCTATTCCGGAACGATCAACTCCTCACTCGGCGAGATCCGCGCTGACACGGGCAATGCCACCCTGGCAAACACCCCGTATGCGGATGTGGCAGCACTTAATTTGAAGGACTCCTGGCTGCGCATCTCGTTCGGAGCTGCAGCAGGCGCACCGACGGCGGGAGACGCGGCGAACAGCAAATTCTCAACCACGGCACCCATCAGCATGTCTGCCAGCCAGCTCTACATCGATAACTCCGCCTTCAGCACCACCTCCTCGAACTACTTCGACTATGCCGTCGTTCAGGGGTTCGGTGCCACGACGATCACTGGCGGCACGAATCGAATCGGCTTCCGCTCGGCAGACTTGGGCTCCGTGACGCTATCCCTGGCAGATCTTTTGAAGCCAAATGTCGGCACCTCGCTGGAGTTCCATGTGGACAATCTCGTCGGCTCCGCGCTCGGGACGGCGGCTAAACATCGCATCCTCAACACCGCCCTCGAAACCGCAGGCGTAAACGTGCCGTTCATCGGTGGTTGGGCCTATACGAATACCGAGTTTGTGAAGTACAGCCCTACAGGTCTCGGCGGCTTTGGATATAGAGGCCTCGACGCAGCGGACTATGTGATCGATACGGCCGAGACTGGCTGGACATCGGCGGACAACATCAAACTCTCCGCCGCTGGGGCCACACTCACAGCGGATCGCACGATCAACTCGCTGAACATCCAAAACGCCACAGCCCGCACGCTCACGGGTGATGCAGGCACCACGTTGGTGATTGGTTCCGGAGGGCTCATCACCAGTGGCGGAGCGCACACCATCTCGGTGCCCTTCCTCACCGCAGGGGCAGGCAGCAACTATGAGCTCTACGACATCGCCTGGTCATCGAATGTCATCTTTTCCGATGTCACGGACAACGGCGCGAATCCCGTGTCATTGATCAAAACAGGCGCCGGCATCACCTCCTTCCGCACGGGCAACAGCTACACCGGCACGACCTACATCAATGAAGGCATCTTCCGTGGTGTTATCGGTGCGCTTGGCACCGCGCTCGGCACGGGCAATCTCGTCTTTGGTGGTTCCCCGAACAGCCCAGCAGCCTATGAAACGGACGGCGACTTCACACGCGCGCTCGGCACTGGTGTGGGGCAGGTGCAGTTCCTCGGTGGTGGTGGTCTCGGCGGCGGCAGTTCCGGCATCAATGCCTATGGCGCGCCGGTGACGGTCAATTTCGGCGGCGCAGGTGCCACCGTGAACTGGGGCAGCCCCACCTTCAATCCTGGCATCTTCGGCCTGAACGTGGGAGGTGCCTCGACACACGCGATCATCATGGTGAACCCAATCGATCTCGGCGGTGAGCAGCGCTACCTTCGCGTGGATGGCGGTGGCTCCGGTTCCGAACGCGGGGCCATCGTGCTCATGCAAGGAGACCTCTCCAATGGTTCCATCGCGAAGCGTGGTGGCGGCCTGCTCGTCTTTGACACTCCCAAGACCTACCAAAACGGCACGATGATCAATCAAGGCACGCTCTGGCTGCGTGGCACAGGGACTGCGGGAGCCAACGTCATCGGCAACGACATCCAGATCGCACCGGATGGCGTCCTGAAGATCGAGAGTCCCTCCAACATAGGCTCACGTCAGATGATCATTCTGCAAAACAACAGCAACGACACACCCGCCGTCGTTTCCCTCGGTGCGGGCTACGGCGCCGGCAGCGACATCACCTTCAGCAGCTTCACGGCCACGGGCGGCATTCCAGGAACAGGCGGAAATAATTTCCTCATCGCGAACAATCAGTCCGGACAGGCACGACGCATCGCAGTGACGATCAGTGGCAGTCATGACTTTCAGGCGGACCTTCCCGGACAAATTCGGGCCGTCGCGCCGAATGTGGAGATGTGGTTCGGCGCGGACTCGCGCAACGGCACCTTCACCGGTAGCACGCTCTCACCATCAGGCGGTGCGGTCGTGGCTTACCGACTCGGCGGACACACGAACAACGGCGGAGTGCTCACCATCGCCAATGCCAATGTTCTCACGGACAACGCGCTCGGAGCGCCCACACGACTGATCGTCGGCGCACCGGATCAAACGGACCGCAACTACACCGACGGCACCATTTACATCCCGAAGGCACAGAGCTTCTCCGGCCAGATCACCATCGGCCAGGGCGGCATACTTTGGGCAGGGGAGAATGGCTCACTCGGCACTGGCACAGACGACATCCTGCTGCGGGCTGGTGAACTCCGACTCGACGTGGGTGATGGCAGCTTCGGTAACGCGGTGAACACGCAGTATTCGGGCCGCAATATCAACATCGCCGGTGGCACTGGCACCATCCGAACTTCCATACTTGATGGTGGCAACTTCAATGCCGTGGTGCTTGGAAACCTCACCATCGCGGATCGTGACACGAGTAACAATCGAGTTCTACAGATCTTCACCAACGGCACCAATTTCACTGACCTCCAGATCAACAACCTCTCTCCCAATCTGGGCGCAGCGGGGAACTTCTATCTCGACGTTGGCACTGACAACAATTTCCAGGCAGGCGCAGGAATGCTCACCATCAATGGCGTGATCGATGCGGGCAGCACGGGCGCTCAAAGCCTGCGCAAACGCAACGGCGGCGTGCTCATCCTCAACAGCGACAATCTCTACGACGGCAACACCTTCCTTGAGCAGGGTCGTCTCGTGCTGAGCCACACCGGAGCGGCTGGTTTGGCTGGTTCGACAATCACACTCTCAACGAACAGTGACCGCCGCTCGGACCTCGAGTATCGCATCAACGGTGCGGGCCCGTTCTTGTTCGATAACCCGGTCGATACGACGGGCGGCAATGATGGCAGCGACCGCTTCATCGTCGTCGGGCCGAGTGCGGGGGGCTTTGAAAATCAGGTCGTGCAGATACCCTCACTCACCATCGGCCATGGCGGAACCTTTGCTGTGGGTGGAGCCGACAGCAGCGCCATTTTCCTGGATGGTTACAACGGCTACCAACTCGAGATCGGCTCCATCGTGCTGAATCGCGACATCGCCCTGCGCACTCGAGGAGCACTGACCACAGTCACCGGAGTGATCTCTGGCGCGGCGGGAAATGATCTGGAGAAGAACGACCAGGGCACGCTCTGGCTGAATGGAAACAACACCTATCTCGGCTCCACCACCATCACCAGCGGCTACCTCGTGCTCGGGCATGACAATGCACTCGGCGCAGCCACGAGCGATGTCACCTTCCGCTCCACTCCGCTCTCTCAAGTGCTCGCCAGTGGCACACGGAATATCAGCCGCAATTTCATCAACACCGCCACCGGCGGCGTGCAGACGCTGGGTGGTCTCGATGCAGGCGCGAAGCTCTTCAGCGGCAATGTGAACCTCTCCACGCGTGGTGTGGCCCTTTCCTCCATCACGGGTGGGGACGTCACCCTCAGCGGCGTGATCAGCGGCGGCTTTGGCATCGATAAACAAGGCAACGGCAACGTCATACTCAACCCCGCCTCAGGAACAGGAAACACCTACACTGACACCACCACCGTCACGCAGGGAACACTGATCGGTCAGGCGCAGGCCACGAGCGGCAGTCCGTTTGGTGCAAACACCGCTTTCTCCATGATCGACGGCGTGCTGCAACTCAACGGCCTCGTTACGCCTTCAGCAAACTCCATCACCTCCACGACAGGTGATCTCACCTTCTCCGGTGGTGCACGCCTCGTCGTGAATGA
>JBILPY010000365.1:0-4855 GCA_044373575.1 Prosthecobacter sp.
GAGGAAGCGATCCTGCACGGCACCGTAAAGATTGTCCTGGCGAATGGCGGCAAGGTCGGGAGTGAACTTTTGCTCCAGCCACCAAGCGGATGGATCACGACGCTCGAAGGCGATGAGTTGCTGGCCGAGCTGCTGGTGGTAGGTGCCGAAGCGCTGGCGGTCGAGTAGCGTCTTTTTGAAATCAAAACGCGCACGATAGGTATCGAGATCATCAATGAGCAGGCACTGATCCTTCAGCATCTTCACCAGTGTGGCATGATCCACTCTCTCCGGTTCGCCCCAGGTGGCGGCGTCGCGCTTGTAACGGGAGGGATCGGCCAGAAGCCCGTCGATATGAGAGAATCGCCAGATTTTCCACACGCGGTAGGTGGCTGTGGTCACGACATCTGGTTCGGCCAATACAGCCAGCACCTCAGGCCCAGCACCGAGGCACTGGCGAGTGTGGACATTCATGAGCACCCAGCGGTCTGGGTGCGTGGCCGGAGATTCCGGGAAGGAAATGATGTCAGGACAAATCTGGCTCATGCGGCTGTGGCGCGGAGTTTTTCGATCACGCTGATCAGGCCGCGCACGGTTTGGAATTCCTCGGACTGGAGGTCGTCGGCTTCAAAGCGGATGCCAAAGCTGTCTTCGAAGTGCGAGACCATGTCGATGATGCCCATGCTGTCGATGATCTTGGCGTCCAGGTAGGCGCAGGCCAGTTTTTCATCCTGGGTGGAGCCGGGAAGTCCGCCGCGGGAGTCAAAAAATTCGAGGACAGTTTGAGTGACGTTCATGAGGAGTGAGTGGAGATCAGCGTTCGATGGCAATGACCCGCGCCGGAGCACCGTCGGAGCCCAGGATATTCAAGGGCAGGACGACGAGTTCGACATCGGGGCGGGAGATTTGGCGAAGATTGGTGCAGTATTCAACAAAGACCACACCTGCGGACAGCATGATTTTGTGCAGCGGGGAGTCTTTCGGGCCCGTGCGGCCATTGTCGGGGCTGTCCACCTGAGGCGTGTCCATGGCCAGCACACGGACACCACGCTCGACGAGCCAATGCCCTGCTTCTTCGGTAATGTAGGGCTGCTCGGTGTAGTATTTCATCGTGCCCCAGTGATCCGACCAGTCGAAGCGCAGGATCAGGCGCTCGGGTTTGTCATCGCCCAGACGCTGCTTGAAGTCTTCCACACCGAACTCCTGCTTTGGCAAATTCACTGGAGTGAAGTTCAGCACCCGCGCCGGCCCTACCAGCCACTCCAGTTTGATCTGGTCGATGGTCGGGCCGTTGGGAATGAAGTGGCGGGGAGCATCAATGTGCGTGCCGCAATGGGTGCCCATCGTGATTTTCCGTGTTTCACGATTCTCGATGCCAAAACGGCCGAGCTGGGTGATCTCCACGACGGGATGCCAATGCACCGGAAAGGTGGTCATGCCTTCGTGGATGGGATAGCTGAGGTCGATGATGCGCATGGGAGTTCAGGTGTTTGAGGGAGGAGTAAAATAGCGGCGAATTTTGGCCGGAGTGCCGGCGGCGAGGGAGTAGGGCGGCACATCGTCTTTGACGACCGAGTGAGCGGCCACGACAGCATGTCGTCCGATGGTCACGCCTTCGAGAATGCTGCATCGAATGCCGATCCAGACATGGTCGCCTATGCTGACGGGACGTCCTTTCGTTGGGGGGAGAAGCACAGGAGGCAGCTCCACTTCTTCAAAGATGTGATGGCAGTCCGAGACGAACAGATCCGAGGCTGTCATGACGTGTTTGCCAAACTCAATCGACTGCGTGCAGATGATGAAATAGCGGTCACCGATGGTGGTGCCGTCGCCGAAGTAGAGATCAGCAGGGCGGTCCTTGTCCCAATCCGTGAAGTCGAAGGTGTGAGCTAGTTCGGGGTAGTGCTGGCGGGCGAGTTTGCCACAGGCTCCACCAAAGGCTTTCTCCGGCAGCATGACAATCTTGCCGTAGCGACCGAAACTCACCCAGTTTCCCACCGTGATGCACTCGGGGAAGGTGATCTCACAGGGCGTGCGGATTTTCGACATCGTGCCGAAGTAGCGGAAGCTGTCCTTCGCGGACTCCGGCAGGGTGGCATAGGAGCCGTCCTCGATCAGCGTGCGCTTTTTTGCTTCCAGCGCTGCGGCATGACGGGCCGCAATCTCGTTGACGACCACCTGCCCATCACCACCGAGCGGCAGCCATCCAGCGCGCACCAGCTCCACTTCGGCAGGTGAGCCAATCTCGGCAAGGGCTGCGGAAACATCGGTGCGGAGTGTGCGCACATCATCCACGCGTTCGCCGTGAAACTCGGCCAGCAGGACAGGAGTCGGAGCTTGGTCAGAAGTCTGGGCTGGCTCGTGAAACCAAGCCATCCTCGTTGCCTGCAAGACCGGGAAGCGACCCGTAAGAGCTCGAAGGCTCTGGTCGTCATGCTTGCGGCCTGAATGGTTCATTCGCTGGTTTTATCTGAGAGTCTGGAAGATTTCAACCATGATGCCATCCGGCCCCTGCACCAGATCGAGGAGCAGGTCCTTCCCATCGACCTTCAATTCCATCGTGCCGGTGGAGGCGATGGCTCCGCCTTGCTCAAACATTCGGGTGCGATCTTTTTCAAACTGCGTGCTGACCATGGAGAGCACACGGAAGCCTGGGCCGTCTAGCAAAGGCCGTGCAGGCGGCCCCTCGGTGGGCACGAGCAGCAGGGAAGCGCGCCATTGCGGCATGAGGCTGGGGAATTCAAGAAACACGGCACCTGTGATCGGGGATGGCTGCTTCGAGCGGCGGAAGCCGAGTCCTTTTTCCCAAAAGCGGCAGGCTGTCTCAAGGTCGGTGACGCGATGAATGATCAGGCTTGGCTGAGGGGCTGATGCGGAAAACCAAAGCGGGCTGGTGAGACCATCAATGCTTAACTCGCAGACTTCTGGCAGCATGGTCTTGGTTTCAGATGCCCGATTACCTGCGGGAAGCACGATTTGCAGCGGCGCAGGATGCTCAGGCGGCAACGCATTCGCGTAATGGATCAACTCCACCGGCGTGCCCTGTGGTGGCAGGAGGAAGACTAGCGAGAGGTCATCCGAAGGGGTGCACATGAAGGGGCGCTTGCCTTCAAAGGTCGAGATGTTGTGCTGCTCAAAACGAAGCTGCCAGCCCCAGGACTCGAACAACTGGCGGTCACGCTCCAGGTTCGTGCTGCCCAGGACGATGTGGCTGACTCCCAGGATCATGATTTTGCCGCCAGCAGTCTTTGGACTTCGCGATTCAGGATCTTGCCCGTGCTGCCGAGCGGGAACTCATCGAGCTGCTTGAGCTTGGTCGGCACGGCGGCCTGGGCGAGATGCTTGCGGCAGTGCTGGAGGATGGAGGACTGCTCGTCGGCGAGGACAAGTCCTGGCTTGAGCTTGAGCGCGGCGGCGACTTCTTCGCCATAAAAATCATGCGGGATGCCGACGACGACGGCGTCATCAACCGAGGGATGATGCAGCAGGCATTCGCGGACAGCACGCGGGCTGAGGTTCTGACCTCCGCGGATGATGAGATCCTTTTTCCGGCCGGTAATGAAGATATTTCCATCGTCCTGCATGAGGCCGATGTCACCTGTGGGGAACCATTCATCGGCAGGCGATGCCTCGACCTCGCCAGTTTCCGTGTTGAGGTAGCCGAGCATCTTGAATGGCGTGCGAACAAGGATTTCGCCCTCCTGCGAAGCGGGCTGATGCCCGCCATTTTCAGCCGCAGTGATGAATTCCACTCCAGCAAGCAGACTGCCGACGGAGTTCTCCAGTCGTGGCTTGGTGGGCACGTTGGCGCTGATGATGAGAAGCTCGGACAAGCCGTAGCTTTCCATGCACTCGACGCCGTATTTGGTCTCGAAATCCTTCTTCAGTTTCAAAGCAAGAGGCGCAGTGCCGACGCAGACGCTTTTGACGTTCGCGCGGCAGTAATCGATGCCCGCCTGATCGCGATCCAAACGCAGCAGCGAGGCCATCATCGTGGGCGAAAGCCAGAGCGTGTTCGCCTGATGCTCCAGCACTGGTTTCCAAAACGCGAGGATGGTCTGCGCGGTGAACGCACAGGAAAGCACCACGCTGCTGCCAGCCATGAAGGGGGACATCAGCGTGTTCAGATAACCACTGCTGTAGGCCATGGGCCAGATGTGCAGGAAGCGATGCTCGGGGCCGAACTGCATCGCTTCATTGAAGGCGACAGCATTGCCAAACTCGGAGCGCACGGGATGCACCACGCCTTTCGGACGTCCGGTGGTGCCGGAGGTGAAAAGGATGAGTAGCGTGTCGTCATCGCTGACATCCGCGAGCGGAATGATGGATGGATCTGTCGTGCCTTGATCGAAGGTCCAGGCTTCATCGACATCCTCGGGATGAAAGCTCGTCTCCTGTCCGAGGGCGACGCGAAGTTGCTTCAAAGTGTTGAGCTTCTCAGTCGCCTGCAAAACGAGGGATCGCGTGCAGCGCGAGAAGAGCAGCAGCTTGGCGCCGCTGTGCTGGAGGATGTAGCTGACGTCATCCGTGTGCAGCGCCTGATTCACGGGCACGGCCACGGCACCGATGAAGAGGCAACTGAAGTACATCGCGGCAAACTCAGCGGAGTTCGCCAGCACTAGGGCGACGCGGTCGCCTTTGCCGATGCCGTGGCTTTTCAGCAGAGCCGCACCGCGCAGACCCCACTCATGAAGCTCGGCGAAGCTCCACGAGCGACCTGTCATCGATTCGATCAAAAACAGCCGGTCTCGATTCTCTTCGAAGACGCTGCGAATGCGGTTAACGAGCGTGGTCTGCGACATGAAAGCGAGGGGATTAGTTTTTCTCCGCCATGGCGGAGATGCGTGAAGCGAGGATGCCCTGGCCGGTGGCTTCG